>JACREZ010000025.1 GCA_016212665.1 Ignavibacteriota bacterium | reverse complement strand
GTTTTATTTCCTCATCCACCATTTCATGGGTGTATCTAGTTCTTACTTTTCACGTATTTGTTGGATTTGCCCCTCATAATTTTCCATGTCGGATTTTAGAAAAATAACAACCCTTTTACCTTATTCGCTTCTTCCTATTCAATTTTTAATCTTTTATTTAAATACTATGCTCTAATGGTTCACTTTCATCTGAAAATGTTATAACTGCCCAAATTAGACCAATTTCATTGTACAGTTGAATATTACACGAGTAACGGGGAATATTACACGAGTTACGGGGCATGTAACACAAGTAACGGGGAATATTACACGAGTTACGGGGCATATTACACAAGTAACGGGGCATATTACACAAGTAACGGGGCATATTACACAAGTAACGGAGAATATTACACAAGTAACGGGGCATATTACACAAGTAACGGGGCATATTACACAAGTAACGGAGAATATTACACAAGTAACGGGGCATATTACACAAGTAACGCGGGATATTACACACGTAACGCGGGATATTACACGAGTAACGGGGAATATTACACAAGTAACGGGGAATATTACACAAGTAACGGGGAATATTACACAAGTAACGGGGAATATTGGGTGTGCGAGATAACAACTTTGAAATACAACATTATGGAGTTATGAAGGAGTTTGATATGATTGTGTTTCACCCGCTTTTTTAATATGTTTGTTCCGAATTATACACAAAAGAAGATGAAATTTCAGACAGAATATCTTTGGTTTTCAACAAAGAAAAAGAGAGAGTACATCAACATCACCGGCGAAGTTGAGCAAGCGGTTGCCAAAAGCGGCATCAAGGAAGGGATGGTTCTCGTTTCGGCGATGCACATTACGGCGGGTGTTTATATCAACGATGCGGAAGACGGACTGATTCAGGATATTGACGAGTGGCTGGAAAAACTCGCTCCGTTCAATGCCAATTACCATCACCACAGAACGGGGGAGACAAACGGCGACGCACATTTGAAAAGTCTCCTCGTTCATCATGAAGTGATTGTTCCGGTCACGAACGGCAAATTAGATTTCGGTCCGTGGCAACAAATCTATTACGCTGAGTTCGATGGGCAACGAAAAAAACGTGTCATTATTAAAGTTATGGGTGAATAGCGATGAAAAAGATTTGTACGATAGTACTTATTGCGCTCATTTTCGGGTGCGTGGCGCAAAGCCAAACCATCATTCCCGCAAAATCTGATTTCCGAATCGAAATAGATTGGGCGCGGTTTCAGGGAGATTCAACGCAAGCCTATATCGAACTGTATTATGGAATCCGCGAGCGGGCGCTTTCATACAAAGCAGACGGCGGACGATTCGTTGCAGGCGCGCGGTTTTCTTACACTATCATGAATGAGCAAACGACGGTGGCATCCCGCGAGTGGACTGTACCGAATATCATTGATGACACAACGCGTTTGGAAACCGGTCAAACATTGGTGGGAATAGAAACATTCGGTTTGCCTGCCGGTTCATATCAACTCATTATTCAGGCGTATGATATGATGAACGAACTGCGGCGCGATAGTCTTCGTTTCTCATTTCCGGTTTCGTTGATTCCTCAACACGAGGCAGCGCTCAGCGACATTGAACTGTGTACATCGCTTCAGCAATCGTCGAACACGCAATCCATGTTTTACAAGAACACAGTGGAAGCGGTTCCGAATCCGAGTTTGATGTATGGAACGGGATTGCCGATGATGTTCTATTATGTGGAAGTGTATAATCTTCTCAAAAGTGTGAATGGAGAAAAGGTGACGCTGCGAACTCAGGTGTTCGATTCAGGAAACAAAGAAGCGCTGGTTCAGAATAAACAAAAGCAACGGACAAACAACGCGAGCGTTGAGGTTGATAAAGTCAATGTTTCATCACTGAAAAGCGGAACCTATACGTTGCAGGTTTCCGTGCTTGATTCGGCAGAGCATGTTTATGCAGACATGAAGAAGAAATTTTTCATCCTCAAGCCGGGGAGTGAAATTGACACGACCCAAAAGAAGGAACAATTTTCTCTCGTGTTGACAGAATTTACTGCTATGGGAGAAAAAGAGTTAGACAACGAGTTTGCTGAAGCCGAATATCTTGCACATGGCGATGAGAAAGAGCAATACGGACAACTTACGGATGTTGAAGCAAAGCGGAGATTCGTTGCACAATTCTGGCAAAAGCGTGACCCCGACCAATCAACCGCTCAGAACGAATTACGAATTGAATACAGAAAGAGAATAGAGCGTGCAAATGAATTGTATGCTCGTGGTTTTGTTCCGGGTTGGAAGACAGAACGCGGGCGCGTCTTTATTGTGTATGGTCCATGTGATGATGTCGAGCGATTTACCAGCACAGAGGAAGCAAATCCGTATGAAGTCTGGCACTACAACAGTTTGCAAGGAGGCGTTGTCTTTGTTTTTGTTGATTGGAAAAACATCGGTGATTTTATTCTTGTGCATTCGACGTACCGGCAGGAACAACGAAACGATAATTGGTATGAAGAATACGCACAGAAGATGCGGCATTAAACACCATGCGTCATCGGTTTGAATTAATTGTTTTTCAACTGTTGAAGTGGTTCGTCCTTTCGTTGCCGTTGAAATCCGCACAACGACTGGGAGCGGTTCTGGGAACGGTTGCGTTTTATCTCATTGGCGGACGGAAGCGTATCGCCCTTGAAAATCTCCGGCACGCATTCCCTGAAAAATCTGAACCTGAACTACTGACCATCACGAAGGGAGCGTTCAAAAATTATGGAATCGCGTTCATCGAATTGTTGTGGATTCCGAATTTTAACAAGGTGAGTGTTGAGCGATTGTATTCTTCAACAACCACCGATGTGCTTCTCAATGCGGAAGCAGAAGGAAGGGGATTGATATTTCTTACCGGGCATTTCGGAAGTTGGGAATTAACACCGGTGATTTCCGGACTCTTATTGCAAAAGCCATTTCATATCATTGTTCAAACACAAAGCAACAAACTTGTTGATGAAGTGATTAACAATCATCGTCGCATTCTTGGTAACGAAACATTTGATATGGGCATGCAAATACGGGAAATTCTCCGTGCACTTGATAAGAAAGAAGTCATCGCCATTGCCGCAGACCAAAGCGGCGCGCAGGAAGGAGCGTATGTTGAATTTTTCGGGAGAGTTGTTTCCACGCATAAAGGTCCGGCAGTATTTGCGTTGAAGAACGGCGCGCCGATTGTTATGATGTTTCTTGTCCGCCAATCCGATTTGACATATAAAGCAGTGTACAATCGCATCCCGATGGATAATTTGCCGGCGAACAAAGATGAAGCGATAGTTGAACTTACAAGGCGACACACAAATCTTCTTGAACAATACATTCGTCAATATCCCGACCACTGGTTGTGGATGCATCGCCGATGGAAACACGTTCAGGAACAACCAAACTCATGAGCGAACTACGAAAAGCAGTTATCATTCAGACGGCATTTTTGGGAGATGTTGTGTTGACGTTGCCGCTCGTTCAGGAACTCAAACGGAATTATCCCCATTGTCTCATTGATGTTGTCGTCATCCCTCGTTGTGCTGAAATTATTGAGAACCATCCCGATGTAAATGAAATAATCCTGTTTGACAAACGGAAATCAGAAAAAGGAATTTCCGGCGTGTTGAGCAAGGTGAAAGAACTGCGGAGGAAAGAGTACGACATCGCTTTTGTTCCTCATCGTTCTGTTCGAAGCGCCGCGCTTGCACGACTTGCAAATATTCCACGTCGTATCGGGTTCAGTAATAGTTCGGGGAAATGGATGTTTACCGACGTTGTGTTGTACAAGCAGGAACAACATGAAGTAGTGAGGAATCTTCAACTACTGAAACCGATAGGAATTCAGACAGAAGAAAAAATATTGCCACGATTATTCCCATCCGAAGAAGACAAACAAACTGTCGAACAATTACTTAAACAACATGCTTTGCTGAACCAACAATTTATCACCATTGCGCCCGGAACAGTGTGGAATACAAAACGCTGGTTGCCTGAACGCTTTGCTCAACTTGCTTCACGCATGAATGAAAAAGGATTAGGGGTCGTATTGCTCGGCGGGAAAGAGGATGAAATGTTGGCAAACGAAATTTTGAAACAAGGTAATTCACAACGTCTTGTTTCATCAGTCGGAACGCTAACAATACTTCAATCAGCGGAGTTGATACGAAGAAGTTCCGTTCTTGTTACGAACGACAGCGCTCCGTTGCATCTTGCTTCAGCCATGCAAACACCAACAGTTGCATTGTTCGGAGCGACGATTCCTGAGTTTGGTTTCGGACCAATCGGCGAACAGAAAATTGTTCTCGAAACAAAAGAATTATCATGCAGACCGTGCAGTATTCACGGTGGAAAAGAGTGTCCGATACAAACGTTTGACTGTATGAAATCAATTACAGTTGAGATGGTGGAAAAGGAAGTACTCCGGCTCATCCCGACTCACATACATTCCTCATAACAGTTGGTTTCTCTTTGATTTTTCTCTATTTTTGAACCGCAACGAACGACTTTTCTCAACAATCTCTACATCAATGAACGAAACGAAACAATCAATTCAGGATTCACGTCAGCCACCACCACGATGGTATCGCTGGATGGTGCTTGTGCTCATCAGTCTCGCCATGTTCGGCAATTATTATGTGTACGATTGCATCAGTCCGATGGCAGACATCCTCGCACAACAACTCAACTTTTCCGATTCCGACATCGGGTGGCTTCAGGCAATTTACAGCATCCCGAATATTTTTATGGTGCTGATTGGCGGTTTCATTATTGATAGAATCGGAACGAAGAAATCAACATTTTTATTCGGGTTGCTCTGCTTTATCGGAGCGGCAATCACAGCGGCTTCTCCTTCGCTGACAGTGATGGCAACTGGTCGCTTAGTATTTGGACTTGGAGCCGAATCGTTGATTGTCGCCGTGACGACTGCGATTGCGAAATGGTTCAAAGGAAAAGAACTGAGTTTTGCATTCGGTATTAACTTGACGATTGCGCGGCTCGGTTCGTTTGCCGCACTCAATTCCCCGTCGTGGGCGAGTTTTGCGTACGATGGCTGGCAGATGCCGTTACTGATTTCGGTTGCATTCGGAACAATGTGTATCGTCGGTGCAATATTTTACTGGCTCCTCGAATCCCGCTCGGAAAAAATTTATTCCCTTGGCGAAGCAGGCGGAACCGACAAAGTCGTGTTTAAAGATATTTTCAAATTCGGTACATCGTACTGGTTTATCGTTGCTCTGTGCATAACGTTCTACTCCGGTATCTTTCCGTTCCAAACATTTGCTGTGAAATTTTTTATGGAAGCGCACGGAGTCACACGCGAGACGGGCGGTTTCCTTTCAAGTATGTTGACGTTGTTTGCCATGATTGCAACGCCTCTGTTTGGTTTGATGGTTGACAGGATCGGCAAACGTTCGCTTTTTATGATGTTCGGTTCGATGTTGTTAATTCCTGTCTATCTGATGATGGGATACACGCATATTTCCTTGTATGTTCCGATGGCGATGATGGGAATTGCGTTCTCACTTATTCCGGCAATCATGTGGCCCTCTGTTGCGTACGTCGTCGAACAATCGAAACTCGGAACCGCTTATGGTTTGATGACGTTAATTCAAAACATCGGACTCTCCGGCTTTAATTTATTGATTGGCTGGGCGAACGATACTTCGCTTGCCAGCGCTGAGAATCCTGCCGGCTATCAACTCGGCATGTGGATATTTTCCTGTCTAGGATTTTTCGGGCTTTTGTTTGCGTTCTTACTCAGACGAAGTGAAATGGGACCTCATGCGCATGGGTTGGAGACGATAACGGTGAATACTTCTAAATAAATAGATGAAATGAAAAAATGAGCACAATAAATCGAATCAAGGAAAGCATCAAAAAGAAAAGAAAAGATATCCATCGAAATTTTAAGGTGAAGGAGATTGGAATTTTCGGTTCGTTTGTGAAAGTGCGAAACTCCCGAACAAGCGATATAGACATATTAGTAGAATTCGAGAAAGGATGTACGACCTTCGATAACTACATGGATTTGAAATTCTTTCTCGAAAAAATGTTACGCCGTAAAGTTGATGTTGTATTAAAAAACACGCTCCGACCTGAATTGCGGGAAAAGATTCTCAGTGAAACAATCTATGTCTGAACGGGCTTACATTTTTTTCTTTGAAGATATGCTGAAAAGTATCTCGAAGGTAACACGGTATGTTGGCAAAAAATCCTTTCAAAAATTTATTGATGATGAAATCCTTGTAGATGCTGTAATAAGAAACCTGGAAATAATAGGTGAAGCGGTTAAGCATGTTCCTTTGGAATTAAGAAAGAAACACAAGAATATTGCTTGGAGAAAAATTGCCGGACTACGGAATATTCTTATTCATGATTATTTCGGGATTGATTATTATCTTCTCTGGGATATTATTAAACACAAACTTCCCGAATTGGAATCTCAACTCATTCTGTTAATGAAAGACGAAAATGAAAACTGAATTATACAATGCCGCACTCATCGCAGTTCGCGATTGCATGGGTGTAAAGAAAAATGAAAAAGTTTTGATTGTCACCGACGAACCGTTGCGGACAATCGGCTATGCGCTTTGGCAAGCAACAAAAGATTTGGGAAACGAAGTCTTGCTGGTGGAAATGCTTCCGCGGAAAACGAACGGGGAAGAACCGCCGGAAGAAGTTGCCGCGTTGATGAAAGTTGCCGATGTTGTTCTCTGCCCGACTTCGAAATCGTTGACGCATACAGATTCACGGCGCGCGGCAAGTGAACGGGGAATTCGTGTCGGAACATTGCCCGGCGTGACGGAGGAAATAATGATTCGTTGCATGAACGCGGATTACAATCGCATTGCCGAACGAACGTTCAAATTATGTGAGTTAATGGAAAAGACCGAGACAATCAAGGTGAAAGCGCCGCGGGGAACGGATATTTCAATGCCGATCAAAGGAAGAAAAGCACACGCAAGTTCCGGATTGTTTAAAGAAAAAGGACAGTGGGGAAATCTGCCGACTGGTGAAGCATATCTCGCTCCCGTGGAAGGAGCTTCCAATGGCGTTGTCGTTGTTGATGGTTCAATGGCTTCTGTCGGAATGGTACATGAACCGATACGAATTGTTGTGGAAGATGGTTATGCAACCGAAATAACGGGCGGAGTAGAAGCGAAACGTTTGATTGAACTTCTGGAACCGCATGGAAAGGACGGGCGTACTGTTGCCGAGTTTGGAATCGGGACGAATGATAAAGCAATACTTTCAGGAAAGATTCTCGAAGATGAAAAAGTGATGGGAACAATTCACATTGCGTTTGGAGATAATAAATCAATGGGCGGTTCGGTACGCGTGGCAAGCCATCTCGACGGACTTATCAAAGAGCCGACTGTCTGGTTTGATGATTTAATGATTATGAAAGATGGAAAGTTTGTTGTTGAGGTTTGAAATTTCTTTATCTCCGGTCCCTAATCAGTTTCACAAGATAGATATCTATCTTCAGCATAAAATATTTTTTAGAAAGTACATTGCAAAGGCATGAAAAAAGTTTTACTAATCATTTTAACAATTCTCGCTTTAGGAACCGGCGGTTATTTTTATTTCAAAGATGGTTCGAACGGCGAAACGAAATACCGAACAGAAAAAATAGGCAGAGGCGATGTCGTTGTACAGGTTCGTGCGACCGGCACAATCAATCCGGTGCAGACGGTACAGGTTGGGAGTCAGGTATCCGGCATTCTCTCCAAAATTTATGTTGACTTCAACGATGTTGTTCGTGCCGGTCAAATCGTTGCTCAGATAGATTCAACATTTCTCAATGCATCGGTGAAAGAAGCCGAAGCAAATGTCGAACGAAATCAGGCACAGGTGAACGAGGCGAAACGGACGGTGAAACGAACGAATGAATTGTTCGAAAAGAATCTTGTCTCGCAGTCAGAGTTGGATGCGGTGCAAACGACCTATGAATCTGCGCTTGCACAAATGAAGCAGGCACAAGCCGCACATGACAGAGCAAGAGTGAATCTCCGGTATTCCACAATTATTTCGCCGATTGATGGCGTAGTAATTTCACGGGATGTGGATGTCGGTCAAACAGTGGCGGCAAGTTTGCAAGCGCCGAAACTCTTTTCCATCGCCAACGATTTGACACACATGCAAGTCGAGGCGAGTGTTGATGAAGCAGACATCGGACAGATTAAGGAAGGACAATCGGTTACGTTCACAGTTGATTCGTACCCCGATGAAACATTCGAAGGAACGGTGAAGCAGGTTCGTCTCGCTCCTGTTCTCACGCAAAATGTAGTCACGTATACGGTCATCATCGAAGTGCCGAATCCGGATTTGAAACTTCGTCCGGGCATGACTGCGACTGTTTCCGTTCTCATCGAGAAAAAAGAACATGTGCTTCGTGTTCCTACGCTTGCGTTACGCTTTCAACCTCCGGCTGAAGTTCTGGAAAAGTTTGATGGTGAAAAACCGAAGAACGGTATGTCAAACGGAAATCAAGGTGGAGAACGGATGGCAATGGGAGGAGGTTCGGAACGGCGAGGAATGATGAATGGTGGTATGGATGGAATGAAAAAAATGAAATCCACCCGTGTATGGATTTCTACGCCGTCAGGCGAGTTGAAACCGGTAAAAATAAAACTTGGTCTCAACGATAATCGTTTTGCAGAAGTTCTGGAAGGTGAATTGAAAGAAGGAGATGAGATTGTTCTTGGTTTAAGTATGCCGGAGATGGCGGCAGGTGGAAGCCAGCAAAGCAATCCGTTCGCGCCAAGAATGCCCGGCGGCGGTGGTGGACGAGGAATGCGGTAAATCTTTATGATGCGTTTTCTTGAAATACTTCAAATCGCGTTCGATGCTTTGGTTCGAAACAAAATGCGTTCATTCCTGACGATGCTGGGAATTATCATTGGCGTCGGTGCGGTCATTGCGATGGTGGCAATTGGCCAGGGAGCGCAATCCTCAATTGATGCGCAAATCAGTTCGCTCGGTACCAATGTGCTGTTGATATTTCCCGGAACAACCAGTCGGGGCGGTGTCGTTGCAGGTGCGGGAACCTCGGTGACATTGACAGAAGCAGATGGTGAAGCAATTAAAGAGCAATGTTCAGCAGTAAATTATTTGAGTCCGTTGATTCGTAACGGCGCTCAGGTTGTGTATGGTAATTTGAACTGGGGAACAATCGTTCAGGGTGGCGCACCGGATTTTTTTGCTATCAGAGATTATCGGACAGAAACCGGAGAATTTTTTACCGAGCAGGATGTGCGCGCAGCGACGAAAGTTTGTTTGCTTGGTAGGACAGTGGTTCAACAAATTTTTGAAGGAGCAGACCCAATCGGGCAGACGGTTCGCATTAGAAATATTCCCTTTCGTGTTGTCGGTACACTGAAACCGAAAGGACAAAATATGATGGGACAAGACCAGGATGACATTATCATCGTTCCATATACGACGTTACAAAAGCGGCTCATGGGTGAACGCAATGTGAGAAATTGGGGATTTATCGTTTCCGCGGTGAGTAGGGAACAAATTGTCGAAGCACAACAACAAATCACCGAACTCCTTCGGACAAGACATAAACTCGGCGCCACCGAAGACAATGATTTTACTATCAGAACGCAAACAGAAATTGCTGAAGCATCATCCGCCACATCAAAAATCATGACGATGTTACTTGCAAGCATAGCAGGAGTATCGCTCATTGTCGGTGGAATTGGAATCATGAATATCATGTTGGTTTCAGTGACAGAACGGACGAGAGAAATCGGAATACGAATGTCCATTGGTGCGAAACGGCGCGATATTCTCAGTCAATTTTTAATTGAAGCGATTGTTCTGAGTCTCGTTGGAGGACTTGTTGGCGTTGGCATTGGTGTTGGCGGCTCGAATTTAATTTCTTCGATGGCGGGTTGGCCCACGTTTGTCTCTGCAACTTCCATCGTGCTTGCGGTTTTCTTTTCGATGGCTGTCGGCGTCTTCTTCGGATTTTATCCGGCGAGAAAAGCTTCACGATTGAATCCGATTGAAGCGTTGAGGTACGAGTAGATTTGTCCACTTGTGGTTATTGAGAGATTGGAATTTTGCATTTCAATAATCACAATAATATCAAGTGAATACAATGCCCTTTCAACTTACCTCTGATTTTCAACCGAACGGCGACCAACCCGAAGCAATTCGTCAATTGGTTGAAGGTGTTCGGCGCGGCGACAGGTATCAAACATTACTCGGAGTAACCGGAAGCGGCAAAACGTTCACCATATCAAATGTTATTGCACAAATGAACAAGCCGACGCTTATCATGTCGCATAACAAAACATTAGCGGCGCAGTTGTATGGTGAGTTCAAACAATTCTTTCCAAAAGACAGAGTCGAGTTCTTTATTAGTTACTACGACTACTATCAACCCGAAGCATACGTTCCACATTCTGATACATACATTGCCAAGGATGCGTCCGTCAACGATGAAATTGACCGGTTGAGATTGCGTGCGACGAGCGCATTGCTGAGTGGTGACTCGAATGTGATTGTGGTTGCTTCGGTGAGTTGTATTTATGGCATCGGTGCGCCGGATGAATGGCTTGAGCAAATGATTATTGTCAAAAAAGGGGAGACGATTGAACGGAACAAATTTCTCCGGAAGTTGTTGGACATTCATTATTTAAGAAATGATTTTGAATTTACTCGGGGAACATTTCGCGTTCGCGGCGATATTGTTGAAGTTATTCCTGCCGGCGAAAATGAGCAGGCATTACGCATACAGTTCTTTGGTGATGAAATCGAAAAGATTGTTGCAATTCATCCCTTGACAGGAAAGGCGATTGAAGAAATCGAATCGGAAGTGATTTATCCGGCAAAGCAATTTATCACTTCACGACCGACCATTGAGAGAGCGTTAGTCAGCATCGAACAGGAATTAGAAGAGCGACTCAGAATTCTTCGGGTGAACGGGAAACTCGTTGAAGCGCAACGACTTGAACAACGCACACATTTCGACATGGAGATGATGAAGGAAGTCGGTTATTGTTCCGGCATCGAAAACTATTCGAGACATATTGCAGGACGACCGCCGGGGTCACGTCCTTATTGTTTATTGGATTATTTCCCGAAAGATTTTCTCACCGTGATTGATGAATCGCATGTGTCAGTCCCTCAAATCGGCGGGATGTGGCATGGTGACCGCTCACGCAAAACAACCCTTGTCGAGCATGGTTTCCGACTTCCTTCCGCGTTGGATAATCGTCCGTTGATGTTTGATGAATGGGAAAAGATGGTGAATCAAATTATTTTCGTCAGCGCAACGCCTGGTCCGTATGAGATGAAGAAGTGCAAAGGAGTATTTGTCGAGCAGATTATTCGTCCGACAGGTCTGATTGACCCGGAGGTTGATGTTCGCCCGGTAAAAAATCAAATAGACGATTTGATTGCCGAAATTCGTGAACGTGTGAAAAGAAATGAGCGGTGCTTGGTAACAACTCTGACCAAGCGCATGGCTGAAGATTTGTCAGAATATCTGAGCAACATTGGCATCAAAGTACGGTACATCCATTCTGAAATAGTTGCGCTTGAGCGTGTAGAAATTCTCCGCGATTTACGGCTCGGCGAATTTGATGTTCTGGTCGGTGTGAATCTTCTTCGTGAAGGATTGGATTTGCCGGAAGTTTCACTCGTTGCTGTGCTTGATGCTGACAAGGAAGGATTCCTGCGTTCCGACCGTTCGTTGATTCAAACTGCAGGAAGAACAGCGCGAAATCTCAACGGAAGAGTAATACTCTACGCAGACACAGTTACAGGTTCGATGGAAAGAATGTTAGACGAAACAAATCGAAGAAGAACAAAGCAAATCGAGTACAACACCGAACATAAGATAACTCCGAAAACGGTATATAAAACGACTGAAGAAATAATGGCAAGCACTGCTGTCGCCGATGTTCGGGCGACCTACAATGAAAAACACAAATCTGAAACTTCGCTTGTCCCTGATTCAATTGTACGCTACCTGACGATGAATCAGAAGAAAGATTTGATTGAAGAAATGAGACAAGAAATGAGACGTGCATCGAGAGACCTTGAATTTGAACGTGCAGCGGAATTGCGCGATGAAATTCAGAAACTTGAACAAATGATTTCAGAATGAGTACCTTGATGACTGACAATTCTTTTGTATCAACTCTCACAAATGTATTCATCAAGCCTTTTCAAGAGATTGTATTCCCGCCATTTTGCATTTCGTGCGATGTCCGTTTAATGAAAGACGAATCAAGGATATGCTCGGACTGCTGGGAAAGTTTTTCTAAGTTAGACAATGATGATTCGTTATACATCAGTACCAGAGAACGATTCCAAAACGATGGAACAATTTCAGATTGTCTTGCCCCGTTTTCATTTGTGAAGGAAGGAACGTTGCAGACCGTCATACATAGTTTGAAGTATGAGGGTTTTACTTCGATGGGAATTCGGTTGGGAGAAGAAATCGGCAAAGTAATTCGTTCCAATGAAAAATTTTGCCGGAGCGATTTCTTAATTCCAATTCCGCTTCATCAACTAAAGCGGCGTGAAAGAGGCTACAATCAGAGTGAATACATTTGCAAAGGAATTTCTACCGTAACGAACATTCCCGTAGCTTCCTCTCTTTTGAAACGGGTGAGATATACCCAATCACAGACAAAACTCAACCAACAGGAGCGGAGCGAAAATGTAACAGGCGCGTTTCGACTTGCTTCAAAATGGAAAACTATATTAAAAGGAAAAAAAGTTATCCTCGTGGATGATGTCGTTACCACAGGCGCAACGATGCGTTCCTGTGCCTCGGAATTGAAATATTTTGGAGTCGGACAAATCTTTTCGGTCTCGGTCGCGTTCGCGTAACAATTTCTTTCAAAACAACGCGAAATCAACAGAAATAAAATAAATATTTTTGAAAAAAGCCTTGACTATTAGAATAATTTTTCGTAGTTTTACGGCAGTTTAACCACCCAATAATTGTTCAACAATTATACACTTTAGAGTTCTTCATGAAAAATCTCAAAATCATAATTTTGGCTGCTGTAGTATTACTCGGTTTAACTACGGCAGGGTATGCTCAGGCTGTAACAAGCATTACTGTTAATGCAGCGGCGACGCCGTTAGCGGTAACGAATAGTGATGGAGGTGTTGATGACGTATTACGTGCGACCGCGTACACCGTTGTGTATGATGCATACGCGGCGATTAGCGTTGTCAAGCCAAACAATAATGGTGAAGTAACGAACGGTGATGTTGGCTGTGATATTACAGGTGACCCGTTCTCCAATGTAGTCGTTGAAATGGATCTTCCTGATATATTAAACGGAATTGGTGGAACCACTCTTGCAATTACATTTCCAGCAAGTGGTCCGGGTTCAGGTGTTGTTGGTGAAACAGGTGGTTTCTTCAATCCGAATGTTGCTAACACATTCAACTTAGGCGCAGGATTGACGACTTTACGACTTGGTTATTCTTTCATTGTTCCGGCAGAAGTTACAATTGCGGGCGAAATTTTCGTAGGGCAAATTTTAACTAATACATATTACACCGGTTTATAATTTATTGACCAAACAACAAAAAAATCTTTTCTTTTTCGAAGTCACAGTTCTACTGTGACTTTTTTTTTGAATTCGTGTAGTTTTCAGGAAAAACAGGTTTTTGGTTTTCACTCCCTTTCTTGGTAAATTTTCCTGCCCATTGAAGGCAAATCTTAACATTTTATGAATATTAATAATTTTTTCTTGGAGTATTAACATGTCTGTGAAAATTGGAATTAATGGTTTTGGACGAATTGGAAGAAATGTACTACGCGCCGGACTGAATTCCCCTGAACTTGAATTTGTCGCCGTGAACGATATTACCGATGCAAAAACGCTCGGTCATCTTTTGAAATATGATTCCGTTATCGGCAACTTCGCCGGAACGGTGGAAGTAAAAGATGGAAATCTCATCGTGAATGGAAAAGTATTGAAAGTGTTGTCGGAAAAAGACCACACAAAACTTCCGTGGAAAGACCTCGGAGTTGATATTGTCATCGAGTCAACCGGGTTGAAGCATTTTACTGATGGAGATGCGGCGAAACAGCATCTTACAAACGGAGCGAAAAAGGTTATCATCAGCGCGCCGGCAAAGCAACCCGATGCAACGATAGCAATTGGTGTGAACGATGAGATTTATGACCCGTCGAAACACCACATCATTTCCAATGCCTCCTGTACAACAAACTGTCTTGCACCGGTTGCCAAAGTATTGTTACAAAATTTTGGTTTGAAAAAAGGAATGATGACGACTATACATTCCTATACAAATGACCAAAAAGTGTTAGACCTTCCACATTCCGATTTACGACGCGCACGTGCCGCCGCACTCAATATGATTCCTACTTCAACCGGCGCCGCGAAAGCAATTGGATTGGTCATTCCTGAATTAAAAGGAAAGTTGGATGGAATTGCTGTTCGCGTTCCAACCCCCAATGTTTCTCTCGTTGACTTAGTTATCGAATCAGAAAAAACACCAACGAAAGAGGAAGTGAACGCCGCATTCAAAGCGGCGGCGAATGGGTACTTGAAAAACATTCTCGAATATACAGAAGAGCCGATTGTATCAAGCGATGTAAAAGGTAACGCTCACTCAGCAGTATTTGATGCGCCGCTGACATTCGTTATGGGAACGATGATTAAAGTCTGTGCATGGTACGATAACGAGTGGGGATATTCGTGCCGAGTCATTGACTTAACAAAGAAGATCGCGGCAACACTGTAATTTTTGTTGTATGATAATTTGGCTAACGATGGCGTAATGTCTCGTTAGCCTTTTTTATTCCTTAAATCTGAAAATGAAAACTATGAACAAATTAACAATTGATGATATAAATTTTTCCGGCAAGCGCACGCTTGTGCGTGTTGATTTCAATGTCCCGATGAAGAACGGTGTCATTACTGATGATACGCGCATCGTGGAATCACTTCCGACAATTAAAAAAATTCTTTCCGATGACGGACGCGTTATTTTGATGAGTCACTTCGGTCGCCCGAAGGGAAAACGCAACATGGAGTTCACGCTCAAACCAGTTGCGGAACGACTCGCGCAGTTGTTGAACAAGCCTGTCAAATTTGCGCCTGATTGTATTGGGGTGGAAGTTGAAGTAATGGTGAACGGAATGTCGAATGGCGAATGTCTGTTGCTTGAAAATGTCCGGTTCCACGCAGAAGAGGAAGCGAACGATGCAAGTTTTTCCAAACAACTTTCTGTTTTGGGTGATGTGTACGTGAACGATGCCTTCGGAAGCGCACACCGCGCCCACGCTTCGACAGAAGGTGTAACGAAATTTATCAAGCCATCCGTTTCGGGTTATTTGATGAACAAAGAGATTGAATACCTTGGCAAAGCGGTCGGAAACCCTGTGCGACCGTATGCGGCGATTCTCGGTGGTGCAAAAATTTCCGGCAAAATTGATGTCATCCAAAACTTAATGGGTAAAGTTGACGTATTACTCATTGGCGGCGGAATGATGTTTACGTTTTACAAAGCGCAAGGACTCGAAGTTGGCAACTCGCTCGTTGAAGCGGATAAAATTGAATTAGCAAAACAACTTCTCAACGAAGCAAAACAACGGAACATTAAACTACTTCTGCCTGTTGATTGTATTATTGCTGAAACAATGGAAAACGAATCACTCCGAAAAACAGTGTCTGTCAACCAAATTCCGCAAGGATGGTCGGGCTTTGATATTGGTCCTGAAACGGTTAGATTGTTTCAAGAAGAACTGAAGAAAGCCAAAACAGTTGTATGGAACGGACCAATGGGCGTGTTTGAATTGCCGAATTTTGCTGAAGGCACAAACGCCATAGCGCGTCTACTGGCAGAAATTACTAAAACCGGCGCGACAACAATCGTCGGTGGCGGAGATTCTGCCGCGGCAATTGCTCAGGCAGGATTATCTGAATCTGTCTCGCACGTTTCAACAGGCGGCGGCGCATCGCTCGAATTCCTTGAAGGGAAAATTCTTCCCGGCATCGCCGCACTGACTAATAAATAAATGTAATATGTTCTTCAATCAATTATAATGTCATATTATCGTTACACAAGTTCGAGTTATCACCGCCCTTCGTTTTTCGGAGGGTTTAGTTTCTTTCCTCCTGTCATCAAGGCGTTACTGATTTCCAATGTTGCGCTGTTCCTGTTGGTGAACTTCTTCGGGATGTTCCAAATCGGTGGCGTGCCGTTGCAGTACTTTTTGAATTATGTCTTCGCGTTGTTTCCGCTTGGATATGGATTTGAAGTATGGCAATTGTTCACTTACATGTTCATGCACGGCGGTTTTATGCACTTGTTCATGAACATGTTTGCGCTCTGGATGTTCGGGATGGAATTGGAAAATGTTTGGGGCTCGAAAAAGTTTCTCATTTATTATTTGACATGCGGACTTGGCGCGGCGTTCGTTCATTTGCTTATCAGTCCCCTTTTCGGCGTTTCCGGCCCGACTGTCGGCGCATCCGGCGCTGTGTATGGAGTGTTGCTTGCGTATGGAATGTTATTCCCCGACCGTCCGATATTTTTATATTTCCTTTTACCGATTCGTGCACGTTACTTTGTCATTCTTTATATTTTGTTTGAACTGATTTCGGGAGTGACAGGTACGCAGGATGGCATCGCTCACTTTGCGCATCTCGGCGGAGCGTTGGTTGGGTTTATTTATTTGCTCGTTGACCAACACCGACTCGGACTTCCTTCGATGTTCAAAAAGAAACCGATGTTTTATGCTCAGCCGCAATACCGCTACACGGCAACGCGCCCGCAGGAAGAAGTAGGCGAAGCGACGTATGAGGATATTCAATCAGATGATAAAACTGAAACTCAATCACGGTTGGATGAAATCCTCGACAAGATAAATCAAAGCGGATATCAAAGTCTCACAGAAGAAGAAAAACGATTTTTGTTTGAAGAAAGCAAGCGATTGAATTGATTTACGATTTACGATTGATGATTGGATCATTGGATCTCGAATCAAAAAAATAATTTATGAAAGCAACATTACAAGATAACAGTAACATCGTAGAATTTTCAGTTCCTTCAAGTCCTCATCAAACATACAAAGTTGGTGTGAGAAGGAAAACCCGACAAGTGAATGTCGGCGGAATTCTCGTCGGCGGAAACGCTCCGATTTCCGTTCAGACGATGACGAAAACAAAAACATCGGATGTTGATGGAACCGTCAAGCAAATTCTCGACGCTGCTGAAGCAGGATGCGACATAGTTCGTGTAACCGTGAACGACAAAGAAGCGGCAGATGCAATCGGTGAAATTGTCAAACGCTCTCCTGTTCCCATCGTCGCCGATATTCATTTCAATCATGTCTTTGCGTTGAAAGCGATTGAGGGAAATGTTGCAAAAGTCCGGCTCAATCCGGGAAACATTGGCTCACGCGAACGAATCGAACAAGTGTTGACGGAAGCAAAGAAAAAAGGAATTCCGATTCGTATAGGTGTGAACTCCGGCTCACTCGAAGAAGACATTCTTGAAAAACATGGGTATCCGACTCCCGAAGCATTGTACGAAAGCGCTATGCGGCATGTTGAAATTTGTGAGGATTTCGGTTTTCATGATGTGATTATTTCGGTAAAGTCAACGGATGTGAAATTGATGATTGAAGCGTACCGTCTTGTTGCACAACGAACCGATATTCCGCTTCATCTCGGAGTTACGGAAGCCGGAACGACTCGCGTCGGCACAATCAAATCAGCTGTTGGAATCGGAACGTTACTTGCCGAAGGAATCGGCGACACGATTCGTGTTTCGCTTACGGATGAGCCGGTGAAAGAAGTGGAGGTGGGAAAAGAAATTCTCCGCTCGCTCAGTCTTGCATCACGCAATGTCGAGTTGATTGCCTGCCCGACTTGTGGACGCCTTGAAGTTGATTTATTCGGCATCATGGCTCAACTTGAGGAGAAACTTGCCGGTGTGAAAAAACCCGTGAAGATTGCAGTGCTCGGTTGTGTTGTCAATGGACCCGGCGAAGCAAGTGAAGCTGATATCGGTATCGCCGCAGGAAAAGGAGTTGCAATTCTCTATCGCAAAGGAGAAGTCATCAAGCGGGTGAAAGAAGAAGAGATTGTAGCAACTATTTTGGAAGAAGTGGAAAAGTTTCAACCGAGTGAATGATTGAGGATATCAAACGAAAAATTCGCTTAGGATTGTATGAATACAGCCATCATGCTGTTGACCAAACTATCATACGGTTGATACATGAACAAGAAGTTCGCGAAGGGATTGAAAACGGAATTGTCATCGAAGATTATCCTGAAGACAAATACGGACCGAGTTGTTTGATTTTCGGGCTGACGAACCAGGAGCGACCACTGCATATTCAATGCAGTTATCCAACTCGTGATCTTATCAAAATAATAACAGTTTACGAGCCTGATTCTAACTTATGGCTAAATTATATAGAAAGGAAAACAGAATGAAATGTGATTTATGCGGTGGGATTATCGTTGAACAAGTAACCTCGTATTCCATCGAAACCAAAGGGAAGATGCACTTGATTGAGCACGTCCCTGCTCGCGTGTGCACACAATGCGGCGAAAGGTTTTATTCTCCCTCAACGGTAAGAAAAATTCAGGAAGCAATTTGGCAAGAACGACAACCGGATAAATTTATTCAAATGCCGGTGATTGATTTTGTATCTATTTGAATGCTGTGTTATATATTTTTTTTTACTAATTGAAAGTCAGGTATGAAAAGACTCATTTTACTTTTACTCATATTATCAACATATATATTTGCGCAGGATGTACGCCTCTCCGTTCCGTACACACGGTTTACGTTACCGAACGGGTTGAATGTCATTCTGCATGAAGATCACACCGTACCGGTTGTAAGCGTGAACGTTTGGTATCACGTTGGTTCGGGAAATGAGAAGCCGGGACGAACCGGGTTTGCTCATTTGTTCGAGCATATCATGTTTGAAGGTTCGGGTAATGTGCCGGAAGGAAAATTCGACCAATGGCTTGAAGGAGCAGGCGGTGATAACAACGGCTCAACGACGACCGACCGGACAAATTACTATGAAAATCTTCCGAGCAACGCGCTTGAACTCGCCTTGTTTTTGGAATCGGACAGAATGGGATTTCTGCTCGATGCAATGTCTCCCGGAAAAGTGGACGGACAGCGAGATGTTGTGAAGAACGAACGCCGTCAGTCCTACGAGAACAGACCGTACGGGCTTGCGTTCCCGACTATCATGGAGAATCTTTACCCCAAAGACCATCCGTATCATTGGCCCACTATCGGTTCGATGGAAGATTTATCTGCCGCATCCTACGATGATGTTGTGCAGTTTTTCAAAACGTATTATGTGCCGAACAATGCAAGTCTTGTCATTGCCGGCGATATTGAACCGACATGAACCAAATCGCTTGTCGAGAAATGGTTCAGCGATGTGAAAGGGGGAAAGCAAGCGCCGCCACTTTCGTATCCACCTGCGGTGTTGACGGAGGAAAAGCGCGTTGTGCTTGAAGATAAAGTTCAACTGCCGCGGTTATACATGGCGTGGCATTCACCGAGAGTTCTTTCTCCGGGAGATGCCGAACTTGATATTCTTGCTAATGTACTTGCAGGAGGAAAAACTTCCCGGCTCTACAAACGGCTTGTGTATGATATGCAAATAGCGCAGGATGTTTCTGCGTTTCAGAGTTCCTCTAAAATTAATTCTTCTTTTATGATTATGGCTACGGCGAGAGAAGGATATTCACTCTCTGAACTTGAGAAGGTGATTCAGGAAGAAATCAACAAATTAAAATCTGAACCGCCAACAACAATGGAAGTTCAGCGAGCAGTCAATCAATATGAAGCGAGTTTTCTTGACCGGCTGGAAGGCGCTTCAGGAAAAGCAGACCAACTCAACAATTATTTTACCTTGACAGGTAATCCCGATTATTTTTATGAAGACCTCGCGCGGTATAAAGCCATTGACCTGAAGGATGTTCACTCGGTGTGCGATAAATATTTGATTGATGATGGGCGGGTCTTGTTAAGTGTCGTTCCGAAAGGAAAGACAGAATTAGCCGCGACGAAAGGAGGAAAGTGATGAATACGCAGTCCCCTGTTCCCGGTTTACAGTTTCCTGTTTTCAATACTCCGAAGAACAAAATGAAAAAAGTAATCATCCTCATTTCTTTATTCACGTTATTAGTAACACTTTCTTTAGCGCAAGCGCCTGATAGAAGCAAACCACCCGCGGCAGGTCCGCAACCGACATTGAAACTTCCTCCGATTCAGCATTTTACATTATCGAACGGAATGAAGGTTGTGTTGATGGAGAAGCACGAGTTGCCGCTCGTGGAAATGGAATTGATGGTCAACACCGGTTCCGTGATGAATCCTTCGGACAAACCGGGACTTGCAAGCATGGTCGCTGAAATGATGGACGAAGGGGCCGGTTCGCGCAATGCACTTGAACTTGCAGACGCGATAAGTTTTCTCGGAGCGAATATTTTTCCCTACGCGGGAATGCACACGAGTGGAGTTTCACTTCACACGCCTCTTTCTAAATTAGATGCGGCGATGGAGTTGTTTGCCGATATCATTATGCGACCAACGTTTCCTGCCGATGAACTTGAACGGAAAAAGAAAGAACGACTCACCCGATTGATGCAGTGGCACGACGAACCAAGAGCAATTGCAAACGTCATCTTTGGTCGAACGTTATACGGAACAAAACACCCGTACGGAATTCCTGACATCGGAAATGAGAAGAGTCTACGTGCGATGAAGTCGGAGGATTTGAAATCGTTTCATGCGCAGAATTTTCTCCCTTCTAACTCAACGCTCGTCGTTGTTGGTGATGTTCCTAAGAACGGAATTCAGCAGAAGTTGGAAAAGACCTTTGCCGGTTGGCAAGGAGGAAAAGCGCCGGAAGTGAAGTTGCCATCCGTTGACCAAGTGAGCGGAAGAAAAATTTATTTGGTAGATAAACCGGGTGCCGCACAATCGGTACTTCGTTTTGGTCGCATTGGCGTAGAGCGAATGACAGAAGATTACTATGCTATACAGGTGATGAATACGATTCTCGGCGGCTCGTTTAGTTCACGATTGAACCAAAATATTCGAGAGACACACGGGTACGCGTACGGTGCAAACTCTTCATTTCAAATGCGACCCACACCGGGTCCGTTCACGGCGGCATCGGATGTTCAAACCAACAAAACCGATAGCGCACTGATTGAGTTTATGAAGGAACTTCGCGGCATTTCGGAAATTTCGGACGATGACCTTGCACGAGGGAAAAATTATCTTGCGCTCGGTTATCCCGACAACTTTTCTTCTCTCGGTTCGATAGCAAACATGCTGAGCGAACTTGTCCTGTATAATTTGCCGGATGATTATTTCAACAACTACATCCAAAAGATTTTGGCAGTAACGAAAGAAGATGTTATCCGTGTTGCAAAGAAATACATTGACACGGAAAACATTGCTGTTATTGTTGTCGGTGACAAAAAAGAAATCGAGAAGGGAATTAAAGCGCTGAATCTCGGCTCTATCAAAAACTATTCGATAGTTGATGTGCTTGGAAAATCGCCTAAGGTGGATGAAGAAAAGAGATAAAGAACCAAAATCTATTATGTAATGAATTTCAACAAAAGGTCGGTTATGAGCCGACCTTTTTGTTATCTGATTTGAAAGTTTCAATATGTTTGAGTATTATTGGTTTGCAAATCTATGAAAGCCAAGTTATATCTCGAAACAACCATCCCGAGCTATTTAACTGCAAAGCCGAGCCGTGATTTAATTATTGCGGGGCATCAACAGATAACGCATGAATGGTGGAGAAAAAGGAAGATGAATTTTGACCTTTTCATTTCACAGTTTGTCATTGACGAAGTAAAAGCCGGTGATTCAGAAGCCGCAAAAGAACGAGTAAATTTAATCAAAGACATCCCTGACTTAGAGATAACGGATGATGTTATTATCTTGGCTCAGGCTCTCATAGTATCCCGTACTCTGCCGGCAAAAGCGGCGACCGATGCGGCACACATTGCTGTTTCGGCAGTGCATGGAATAGATTTTCTGATGACTTGGAACTGTGTTCACCTTGCAAATGCTTTTATCTTTAAATCAGTTGTAAAGGTTTGTAACCAATACGGGCATGGATGTCCGGTTATCTGTACCCCGGAAGAATTATTAGGAGAATAAAATTATGGTCAAAGATTATATTGTAGATGAAGTACGACGTATCCGTGAGGAACAAGCAGCAAAGTATAATTTCGATGTCAAAGCAATTATCACTGCGGCACAGAAACGACAGAAAAAATCAGGACGCAAGGTTGTTTCGTTTGCTGGAAAGAAGAAACTTACAGCTTAAGGATGAATTATTCTGTTATGGCGAAAGTCCCGACTGAACATTTTAAAACTTTAGTTTGATAGAGGCAGTAACTCTCGGCAACACTCTCCCATCGCTCCCCAAATCCGGCGTCACCTCAAAGTCATACAAGTTTGCTCCAACGTAGGCATCAATTACATTGACGAAATACAAAACACCGAGATACCAGGCAAACTTGTCGCGTTCGTCCCGAAAACGATCTCGGTTTAGTTTGTAATTTTCGATACCATTCGGATTCGCTTCTACACTTTGGCTGTAAAGAGTTCTGTAGTTTTGATACTCGTCGTTTAATTTCACCCATTCGTAAATCCAATATCCACCAAGTCCCCAAATGACAGGAACCTTCCAATACGTTTCGTTATAGAATTGTCCCGCGCCGGGAAGAGCGGCGGAAAGTCCGACGGCGAGCAAGGCGGATTTGGTTGGCGTGAAGGGCTTGTATTCCTGTTTTAACGTACTTGTTGTATCGGATTGGAAGGAAAGTGTATCTGCATGGATGTTAGGAATTACTTCCTGACTCTGAGCAGTGAGCAGTGGGCAGTGAAGTAAATATGAAAGAAAAAGGATAGCGAATAGTGAATAGTGAATAGTGAATTGTGAATTGTCAATCCTTATCAAACCACGAATGCCAAAGGCATCTTTTCGGGACCTGTAACCTCGAACCGTCAACTGTCAACCATCAATTAAGAAATAACTTCTGCGATTGCTTCAATCTCGATTCGCACATCTTTCGGGAGGCGGCTGACTTCGACGGTGGTTCTTGCGGGAGGATTTGTTTTGAAGAACTCCCCATAGACTTTATTCATGTCGGCAAACTCGTTCATATCTTTCAAAAAGACAGTTGTTTTGATGACACTTTCGAGCGACGCTCCCGCCTCTTCGAGAATTGCTTTGAGATTTTCTAATGCTTGCTGTGTCTGCGTTGCGATGTGAACGCCAACAACAGTTCCTGTTTTCGGGTTCAATGGAATTTGTCCGGCGGTGAAGACGAGCGTACCGGAAACTTTCGTACCCTGGCTGTAGGGACCAATTGGCGCAGGGGCACTCTGTGTGAGGACGATGGATTTTGTCATAGATGTTGCTTTCAATGAGGAATTTGGTTTAAGAGTTCGAGCAGACGTTGCAAGTCATCATTCGAATAATATTCAAGCATGATTTCGCCCCTGCCTTCCTGTCCGATTCTGATTCTTACTTTTGTTCCGAGAATACGCTGGAGATGTTCTTCAAATCCTTTCACGGAAACATCAACAGAAGGAATTGGCGTGAAGGCGGATGCGGGAGTAATGACATCGCGCAGTTCAATTTTCTTGAGCGTTTGCTTGACTAACTTTTCAACCTGACGAACGCTCAATTCATCTTTCGTGACTCGTTCAAACACACGGAGTTGCGTTTGTTCGTTCGGAAGAGAAAGTAAAGCACGCGCATGTCCGGCAGAAAGTTTTCCGTTGCGAACCGATTTCTGAATTTGTTCGGGTAGTTTCAGCAAGCGGAGAAAGTTTGCAATCGTTGTCCTGTCTTTTCCGATTTTGTTTCCGATATCTTCCACCGATAAGCCGACATCGCTGATGAGCCGCTGATATGAAATTGCAATTTCAATCGGGTTGAGATGTTCGCGCTGTAAGTTTTCAACAAGCGCAAGTTCGAGCATTTCTTCATTCGTGTTGACTTCGATAATGTACGCGGGAATGGTCGGGAGACCAAGTTCCTGAGATGCACGAACGCGTCGCTCGCCCGAAATCAATTCAAAATATCCGTCACCGGTTTTCCTGACAGTAATTGCCTGAATAATACCTTTTTGAGAGATGGATTGCTTCAGTTCGTCAAGCGCATCCTGATTGAAATCAGCACGGGGCTGGAAAGGATTGGGTCGCACCTTTGCAAGTTCAATGTGTGTGATGTTGCCGGTTTCCGCTTCTTGCTGTTGCGGTTGTTGAGCGACTACCTCCGGCTGTTCCGTCGGTGATGATTGTACTTGTTGTTGTGGCTGTGCAGAAGGAATCAATGCCGAAAGACCTCTGCCTAATCCGCCTTTTTGTGGTGTCATAAATTATGCTGAAACCGGTTGATGTTGAATTGAATTAGTTTGTCTGCTGAGAAATTCTTTTGCCGCGTCCATGTAACTACGTGCGCCTGTCGAGGCGGCATCGTACATGATAATCGGTTTGCCGTAACTTGGCGCTTCGCTGAGCCGCACGTTGCGCGAAATGACGGTCGAGTATGCTTTCTCTCCGAAATAGTTTCTGATTTCCGTGAGGATCTGATTCGAGAGTTTGAGTCGTCCGTCGTACATCGTCATCAGGACGCCTTCGATGGAGAGTTTGGGGTTGAGCCCTTGCTGAACCATGTTGATGGTGTTTAATAATTGTCCCAATCCTTCGAGCGCGTAGTATTCGCATTGAACAGGGATGAGAACCGTATCTGCGGCGACCAAGCCGTTGAGTGTAAGAAGTCCGAGCGACGGAGGACAATCTACAAAAATAAACTTGAAATCGTTGCGGAGTTTTTCCACTACGTTCAACAACATCCGCTCGCGTCCTTCGGTTCCGACAAGTTCGACTTCTGCGCCGACGAGGTTGATGGTCGAAGGGAGAAGTGAGAGGAACGGCGTTTCGGTTTTGATGATTGCCTCGTGCGGGGGTGTACCGTTGATGAGAACGTCGTAAATGTTTGTCCGTTCCTGGCGCGGGTCGAAACCGATGCCGCTGGTTGCGTTTGCCTGCGGGTCAATATCAATCAGGAGCGTGGGGAATTCTGCAATCGCCACGGTTGCCGAGAGATTGATGGCAGTCGTTGTTTTTCCGACGCCGCCTTTCTGATTTGTTATGGTGATGACTTTTCCCACGTTACATTCCTGCGGCGAGTAAAAGCGCCGTGATTCCGAGTGCGATGTTGATTTTTCTGAACTGGCTCAATCGTTGTCGAACTAATGTGATGGTTTCTTCGTTGCCGTTGTTTGATGAAGGCGATTGAAGATAGGAAACCATTCGCGCGTAACCAAACGCGTAAAAGAGCATCACGAAAAATGTCAGTTGTTTGAAACCAAGTAAGCGTTGCCACTGTGTTTGATAGGTAAACCAGTGAAATTGCGGGTTGAGTAACATCATGATGATTCCGGTGACGGCAATGGTCCAGACGCTCATCCACACGAAGGCGACGAAGCGGGCGTGGATTTTTTTTGCAAGCGAATCTGCGGGTTCGCCTTCTGCCTGTGCGATGGGGACGGCGATGGCGCTTTCAAACAAGAGACCACCGAGCCAAATAATGACACCGAAGATGTGCATGGAGCGGCAAGACCATAGAAGGAAATCCACGTTACCTAACCTATCCAACAAAATAACATAGATACAGCACGTAACTGTACGGAAAAGTTTTTACTGTCATTCCCGCGAAAGCTGGAATCCAATAATTCGTTCGATTTCGACGAGCGCTGATTGGATACCTGCTTGCGCAGGTATGACACAACCGGTTAGGGGATAGCATCGATTCTGAATGACAGTTTTCCGGGGGAATCATATATCTAATGAGTCGCCGGGTTGGAGGATTGTGCCGCGGAAGCCTTTGGCTTGAATTCCCTGAAGAAAGAGATTCGGGTCGGCATTGATGACGGGGAATGTATTATAGTGCATCGGGATGACGAACTTGGGATTGGTGAGTTCGACTGCTTTGACTGCATCGTCAATTCCCATGGTGAAGTTATCGCCGATGGGGAGAAGCATAACATCAACGGGATTCATTTCACCGATGAGTTTCATGTCATAAAATAATCCGGTGTCGCCGGTGTGGTAGATTGTTTTCCCGTTGATGGTGATGAGAACGCCCGAAGGATTTCCTGTGTAGGTTCCGTCGGGGGCGCAGGAGCCGTGATGTGCTATAGTAAACTTGATACGTCCGAAGGGAAACTGGTGACTGCCGCCGATGTGCATGTTGTGCGCTTTCGCGCCTTTGGATGCAACGTAATCGGCAAGTTCATTGATGGCGACGATGGTGGCGTTGCAACGCTTGGCAATCGGGATTGCATCGCCGAGATGGTCGCCGTGTCCGTGCGTGACAATAATATAGTGTGCATTGACTTGTTCCGCCCGAACGGGGGATAACGGATTGCCATCGAGGAACGGGTCAATAAGAATATTGGTTGAGCCGTTTTGGAGAAGGAACGCGGAATGTCCGTAATACGTGAGTTTCATCGGGGAGTCTTTCTCATTTCGGGGAAAAATATAACCGTTTTTTGGAATGAATCAAAGTACTTTTATGAGATGGGTTTCTTAAAATTTTAAAAGGAGACTTTTGAAGCGGCGAAATATTTCTGCTTTCAATACTTGATTATCTCTCAGATTCCCCTTATATTCGTACCGGTTTGAGGATACATTAGCCAATAATCTTCACCAAATCTACTTAAACTCATCAACTTTTATTTCAATGCTGTTCACGATTCAACAATGATTGTTGTTAGGGATTCGTGCAGTGTTTTTTTCCATTTTAATTTACCAGATGTAAAAGGTACAACACCATGTCAATGGATATGTCGGATCTGAAATCGAAAAAGATTTCGGAACTCTCGAAGATTGCTCAGGAAATGAATATTATAGGGTACAGCGACCTTCGGAAACAAGATTTAATTTTTAAGATATTAGAGGCGCAAACACAGCAAGACGGGATGACATTCAGTAAGGGAGTGTTGGAAAGTTTGCCGGACGGATATGGATTTCTACGTTCGGTTGATTACAATTACCTGCCTTCCCCCGATGATATTTATGTCTCTCCTTCGCAAATCAAAAAGTTTAATTTACGAACCGGTGATACGGTTAGCGGACAAGTGCGCCCGCCAAAAGAAGGAGAACGATTTTTTGCATTATTGAAAGTCGAGGCGGTGAACGATGTCAGCCCGGATGCGATTCGTGAACGGGTGTTGTTTGATAATCTCACTCCTCTCTATCCGAATCAAAAGTTAAAATTAGAGACTGCACCGGGGGAGTATGCAATGCGTATCATGGATTTACTGACGCCGATTGGTAAGGGACAGAGAGGAATGATTACCTCGCCGCCGAAGGCAGGTAAAACGGTTCTCCTTCAGAAGATCGCGAACAGCATTCTCCGCAATCACCCGGAAGTTTTTCTTATCGTCTTGTTGATTGATGAACGTCCCGAAGAAGTTACCGACATGGAGCGTTCGGTGAATGCGGAAGTGATTAGTTCGACATTCGATGAACCGCCGGAACGTCACGTTCAGGTGGCGGATATGGTGCTTGATAAAGCGAAGCGATTGGTGGAAGCAAAACGGGATGTTGTCATTCTGTTAGATAGTATTACACGTCTTGCTCGTGCGCATAACACGGTTGTTCCACACAGTGGAAAAATTCTCTCCGGTGGTGTTGACGCAAATGCTCTCCATCGCCCGAAGAGATTTTTCGGAGCGGCTCGTAACGTGGAAGAGGGTGGAAGTTTGACAATCATCGCAACAGCGTTGATTGAAACCGGTAGCAGAATGGATGAAGTGATTTTCGAAGAGTTCAAAGGAACAGGAAATATGGAAATCATTCTCGACCGGAAATTGAGTGACCGCCGCGTGTTCCCCGCCATTGATGTGAATCGTTCGGGGACAAGAAAGGAAGAACTGCTTCTTGATTCGGATGACCTCAACAAGGTTTGGATATTGAGAAAGTTTCTCAGTGACTTTTCTACCGTCGAAGCGATGGAATTTTTGATGGAAAAGATGCGTGGAACGAAATCTAACAAAGAATTCCTCAAAGTAATGAATAGTTGAGAGATTTTCTTAAAAAAAAAGTAACATTTATTCAATTTTTCTCTTGATTTTTCCATTTTTTCGGGTTACATTCAGTGCATTATGAACGGAGATACCGCCCTATGAAACATATTGGATACTGCTTATTGGTAGCGCTACTCACATTCAGCTCTCTTGGCGAGAATTTCGCTCAGGGTTGGGCTGGAGAGACCGGAATTGGCGCGGGCTTTGGCTTTTCTGTCCCTCAAACGACAGTGAAAGGACCGAAGTACCGACCATACTCACACATCTTTATCCGGCATTACGCTGAAGAGAATGTAGCAATTCAAACAGGATTTGGTCTTGCATTTCTTGAAGCAGAACGAAATTCTTCTTTTTTCCAATCACTTGTTGTTCCGATTGATGTTCGATTACTCTTTCATCCGGCGAACCAAGGAAAATTTGGTTCGTACTTGTTTGCCGGTGTTGGTGCGACAATGTATCAACCTAAAGACAGAAATGATAAAGTCTTGCTGAAGGCAGAACAATGGATGGCTGAGGCGCCGGTTGGCGGAGGATTGCAGTGGTGGTTCTCATCAAACACGGCGGCTGAACTTGCCGGAACATACCATTTTGGTTTTACGGATAATCTCGATGCAGTTTCCGCCGGAAGAAATGATTCTTACTGGAATTTGTCGCTTAACTTTTTCGCGTTCTTGCGCGGTGAAGAAGTCGGTATCGAGTTTCGTCCGGAAAGCGGCGACCGCGATATGGACGGATTATCACTTGATGAAGAACGCCGTTACGGGACTGACCCGAACTCGGCTGATACAGATGGCGATGGTTTGACCGATGGTGAAGAAGTTCACACATATCAAACCGATCCGACAAAAGCGGACACTGATGGAGATGGTTTAACCGACCGCGAAGAAATTTTTACGTACAAATCGAACCCGCTCAACAAAGATGCTGACGGTGATGGATTAACCGACGGCGATGAAATTCTGAAGTACGGTACGAATATGTTGAAAGCCGATACTGATGGTGACGGACTCTCCGATGGTGAAGAAGTTCTTACGTACCACAGCAACCCGACAAAGGTTGATACTGACGGCGATGGTTTGACTGACTTTGAAGAAGTCAATAAATACAGAACAGATCCGACGAAAGCCGATACCGATGGAGACGGCTTGACGGATAAAGATGAGATTGAAAAATACCGGACGAATCCGCTCTTTGCCGATACGGATGAAGGTGGAATGGATGACGGTAAGGAAGTCGAACTTGGGTTGAATCCTTTGAATCCAAAGGATGATATACCGACGATTAGTTTCGATAAAGCAATTATCTTCCCGAAAGTACAGTTTGCAACAGCAAGCGCGAATTTACTGCCGGATGCGAAGAAGACACTCGATAAAGTTGTTGCAACATTGTTGCTTAACCCGAATGTTCAGGTTGCGATTTACGGACATGCCGACCGACGCGGTACAGCGAGTTTCAATTTGAAGTTGTCAAAATCGCGTGCTGAGTCTGTGAAAGCATACCTTGCTCAGAAAGGTGTGAAAGCGAGCCGTATCATTACAAAAGGATTCGGGTACACACGACCTGTTGCCGATAACGCATCGCCCGAAGGTATGGCGCGCAACAGACGTATTGAGTTTATCAGAATCAAGTAAGAATGTTAGATTGCTCGATGAGTAATCTATAAAAGTAAATTGTTGTTTGTCAGTTAGAAAAACGCCTGAGTAGGTTTCTGCTCAGGCATTTTTTTGATGGTAATCAAACCGGAATATTTAAAAAGAGAAAAATTATGAATAATGAAGTTGTTATCGTCAGCGCGTGCCGGACACCGATTGGTTCGTTTGGCGGCGCGTTAAATAATTTTACCGCGCCGAAACTTGGCGCTATTGTTATTGAAGAAGCAGTGAAGCGCTCGGGTGTGAAAAAGGAACTGGTGAATGAAGTCATTATGGGTTGTGTGCTTCAGGCGGGGGTCGGACAAGCGCCGGCACGGCAAGCGGCTATTTTTGCCGGCTTACCGGAATCAGTGCAAACAATGACGGTACATAAAGTCTGCGGCTCAGGATTGAAATCGATTATGCTTGGAACGCAGGCAATCCGTCTTGGCGATGCTGATGTTGTGGTCGCCGGTGGAATGGAAAGCATGTCGAACACGCCGTACTTGCTAGAGAAAGCGCGCACCGGTTACCGTATGGGACATGGTCAGGTTGTTGACTCGATGGTGAAAGACGGACTGTGGGATGTCTATAATAATTTTCACATGGGAAACGCGGCGGAGATTTGTGCGAAGGAATGTCAGATTCCCCGCGAAGCGCAGGATGAATTTGCGGTGATGAGTTACCAACGAGCACTCGAAGCACAGAAGAACGGATTGTTCACCGAGGAAATTGTGCCGGTGAAGATTGAACAAAAAGGAAGTGAACCGGTTATTGTTTCCGAAGATGAAGAACCGAAGAAAGTGAAGTTCGATAAAATCAAAACACTCAAACCTGCGTTCGATAAAGAGGGAACTATCACAGCCGCAAATGCTTCAAAAATAAATGACGGTGCGGCGGCAGTGGTATTGATGTCGGAAGCGAAAGCACAGGAACTTGGAATCAAGCCACTTGGGAAAATCATCAGTTACGGTTCATTTGCTCAGAAGCCGGAATGGTTTACCACAGCACCCGCATATGCAATGCAACAAGTTCTTGCTAAAGCGAATAAGAAACTTGAAGAGATTGATTTGTTTGAAATCAATGAAGCGTTTGCTGTCGTCAGTCTCGCGGTGAATAAAATTCTCGGACTTGACCCGAACAAAGTGAATGTCAATGGCGGAGCGGTGGCACTCGGACATCCGATTGGCGCAAGCGGAACACGCATCATGGTGACGCTTCTTCATGCAATGAAGCAACGAAACGTTACAACAGGCATGGCAGCGATTTGTATTGGCGGCGGCGAAGCGAGCAGTGTGATTGTTGAACGTACTTTTTCCTGATGGTATACTGGAGTTATGGAGTTATGGAGTGTTGGAGTAATGGAGTATTAGATTATGATTGAATACACGAAGTTGCGGAATATCAATCGTGGTTATATGAAACTCGATGTTTGGCAGAAGGGAATAGATTTATATAAATTTGTTTGGGATTCCACTGCAAACAAAGGGATTGATTTTAAACTTCGCTCTCAGATAATCAACTCGGCGCAGTCTGTTTCTTCAAATATTTCAGAAGGGTACTGTCGAAAGTCAGTAAATGAATACGTGCAGTTTCTTTATATTGGATTAGGTTCGCTTGGTGAAACAATGACGCGGATGATCGGTTTGAAAGCAACAAATCAAATACCTGAATCTCAATTTAGTGAGTTTGATATACTCCATTATGAAGTGGAAAACAAAATGCTTCGACTTATTGAAAGTCTTGAGAAGAAGAAAGACGATGGAACATGGATTAGCCGAATATCGGAAGATATCCCAGATTACAATCCTTAACGGCGAGATGGATTGAAGGGGAAATGGAAAAACGGAGTGATGGAGTTTTGGAGAGATGGAGTTTGATAATAAGTACTCCAACACTCCATCTCTCCAATACTCCGCAAGAAAATAAAATTACATTGCAAAGAAAGAGAAACTATGGAAAATAACACTAAGGTAATTACAGTCATTGGCGGCGGAACGATGGGCAATGGTATCGCTCATGTCTTCGCTCAGTTTGGATTTTCTGTTTGTCTGAATGACATCAAACAGGAATTTATTGACCGCGCACTAAAAACGATTGGCGGAAATCTTGACCGTCAAATCAAGAAAGGAACACTGACGGAAGAGCAGAAGCAGGCAACGCTTTCCCATATCCGAACGACCACATCGTTGGAAGAAGCCGCGAAAAATGCCGATATTATTATTGAAGCGGCAACGGAAGATAGAACAATCAAGAAAGAAATTTTCCGTTCGCTCGATTCATTCGCTCCTACACATGCGATTCTTGCTTCGAACACTTCTTCGATTTCCATTACGGAACTTGGAGCGGTGACGAAACGACCACAACAAGTGATTGGAATGCACTTCATGAATCCTGTTCCGATGATGAAGTTGGTGGAAGTGATACGCGGATTAGCAACGTCTCAGGAAACATATGACTCTGTAAAATCGCTTTCCGAAAAGTTGGAAAAAACTCCGGTAGAAGTGAACGATTATCCGGGTTTTGTTTCCAATCGCGTTCTTCTCCCGATGCTCAACGAAGCGATGTATTGTGTGATGGAAGGAGTCGCAACTCCCGAAGCGATTGATACCGTGATGAAACTCGGGATGAATCATCCGATGGGTCCGCTCACACTTGCCGATTTCATCGGACTCGATGTTTGTCTCTCGATTATGAATGTACTATACGAAGGTCTCGGCGATTCAAAATATCGTCCATGTCCACTGCTGAAAAAGATGGTCGCGGCAGGACATCTTGGAAGAAAAACGGGTCAAGGGTTTTATAAGTACTAACCCTAACCGTCATTCCGACGAATGTCGGCATCTGTTTCGGCTGCGTGGTAACAGATGCCGAAATAAATTCGGCATGACGTTGTTGTGGATTTTGCAACATCTAAGAATGGAACCAAGTTTTCAGAGCTTACTCTAACTACAAAACAAAAAACCAAAACAAGAAACTATTAACCAAAAACTGAATCTATGAATTTCGATTTCACTGAAACCCAAATAATGATACGCGATACTGCCCGTCAGTTCGCACAGGATGAATTAGCACCAACCGCACACGACCGGGATGAAAAAGAAGAATTCCCGCATGACGCGGTGAAGAAACTCGGAGAACTTGGCTTCATGGGAATGATGGTGCCGGAACAGTACGGCGGCGCGGGACTCGACACGACAAGTTACGTTCTTGCAATGGAAGAAATTTCCAAAGTTGATGCTTCTTGCGGTGTTATCATGTCGGTGAACAATTCGCTCGTGTGTTACGGCATCAATGAATATGGAACGGAAGAACAAAAGCAGAGCTATCTCATTCCGCTTGCGACGGGTAAAAAACTCGGAGCGTTTGCACTTTCGGAACCGGAAGCGGGAAGCGATGCGACGAATCAGCAAACAAGCGCTGTCCGCGATGGCGACTCGTACATTCTGAACGGGACGAAAAACTTTATTACCAACGGAGCGAATGCCGATGTTATCCTCGTTATGGCGGCGACGAACAAAGCATTGGGTGCGAAGGGTGTCAGCACGTTCATTGTTGAAAAAGGAACTCCCGGACTTTCCGTCGCAAAGAAAGAAAAGAAAATGGGAATCCGTAGTTCGGACACGGTGTCGCTTGCGTTTCAGGATTGCAAGGTTCCTGCCGCAAACAGAATCGGCGATGAAGGATTTGGCTTCAAGTTCGCGATGAAAACACTCGATGGCGGACGCATCGGCATTGCATCGCAGGCGCTTGGCATTGCAATGGCATCGCTTGATGCTTCGATTCGATACTCGAAAGAACGGAAAGCATTTGATATGCCGCTTGCCCAGCATCAGGCAATTCAATTTAAGATTGCCGATATGGCTACACGTATCGAAGCGGCGCAAATGCTGACACTGAAAGCGGCATCAATGAAAGATGCAAAACAACCGTACGGTAAGTACTCGGCAATGGCAAAGTTGTACGCATCCAAAGTTGCCGTGGATGCCGCTCTTGATGCAATTCAGATTCACGGCGGATACGGCTACATCAAAGAGTATCATGTCGAGAGGTTTTTGCGTGATGCAAAGATTACGGAGATTTATGAAGGGACATCGGAAGTGCAGCGCATCGTTATTGCGCGTGAGTTGCTACGATAGTTGTAAGGTCGTTCCTTGAAGTTTGAACAGAAACTAATTTCCCGTATTTTTGCCATCATGACATTGGCAGGAATATCGTTCGGGTTGTACTCGACGAAGAATCCTGTCCGTGCAGTAGCAAAATCAGAGACGAAAGAACCGACGTTCCTGCAAGTCAATCTTGATGAGATTAATGTGCAGGTGGATTCGCTCTTGGTAAAACACGGAATCTTCCTGAAAGCAGTTCGGAAGAAGAAGATTCAATCAAAGGAAAGCGATTTTGTGAGAATCGAACGGCAAGTGCCGACACCACCGGAACTTGTTTCCGTTTTAATGACAGCCGACTTTCATGCGATGGCAAAACGGTACGATGGTCGTGCTGTCGCTTCTGAAAATCTCAAAGAAAATACGGTGACGATTCATATCGAAGCAGGAAAAAATATTGTGCAGTCGTTAGTGTTGAAACCCGCTCCGTGGGTGTATGAGACGAAGACGAAGGATGTGAAAAAGAGCGCGAAAGCAAAACAGAAAAGAAAACGATAAATCAAACAGTAGTTCATAGAATCATTATAATGTCTAAACCAAATCAAAAATCAGATACACAGTTAATGGAAAAACTCGTCTCGCTCTGCAAGCGTCGCGGGTTTATTTTTCAATCAAGTGAAATTTATGGCGGATTAAACGGAGCGTGGGATTACGGTCCGCTTGGCGTTGAGTTGCTTCGCAATATCAAAGATGAGTGGTGGAAAGCCATGACGTACCGTGAAGATGTCGAAGGAATTGATGCGGCAATCCTGATGCACCCGCGTGTGTGGGAAGCATCCGGTCACGTCGAGAATTTCACCGACCCGATGGTGGATTGTAAGCAATGCAAAGCCCGCTACCGTGTGGACATTTTGTTTGATGAACTTTCTGTCAAGAAACAGAAGGATGTATTGCGTGAACTGGAACCCGAAAAATTTCAAGGACAACAAAAAGACGAATTTATTATTGAAGAATTCAAGAAGCGTGTGGACTCTGCTCAAAACTCACTGCTCGCCGCTTTAAGCTGTCCGAATTGCGGAAACAAAAATTCCTTCACGGAAGCGCGTACGTTTAATCTTATGTTTAAGACGTATGTCGGTCCGGTGGAAGATTCGAGCGCTGTTGTCTATCTCCGACCGGAAACAGCACAGGGAATTTTCGTGAACTTCCTGAATGTGCAGAGCGCATCGCGGCAGAAACTTCCGTTCGGGATTGCTCAAATCGGGAAAGCATTTCGGAATGAAATCAATACGAAGAATTTTCTTTTCCGCACGCGGGAGTTCGAGCAGATGGAGATGCAGTTTTTTGTCAAGCCGGGAACCGATGTTGAGTGGTTCGAGTACTGGCGAGAACAACGGATGAACTGGTTTGTCAATCTCGGAATGCCAAAAGAAAAATTGAACTGGCACCAGCACGAGCCGGGGAAACTTGCACACTATGCGAAAGACGCGTACGACATTGAGTTCGCGTTTCCGTTCGGTTGGGGAGAAATCGAAGGAATTCATAACCGGACGAATTTCGACTTGTCCCGTCACGAGGAATTTTCCGGCAAGACGATGAAGTATTTTGATGAAGAATCGAAAGAGAAATTTACTCCGTTCATCATAGAAACATCGGCTGGAGCGAGCCGTTCGACGATGGCGTTTCTTGTCAATGCGTACAATGAAGAAGAAGCGCCGACGGCTGAAGGCGGAACGGAAACACGCGTCGTGTTGAAATTTCATCCGAAACTTGCGCCAATCAAAGCGGCGATATTTCCGCTCGTCAACCGGGATGGAATGCCGGAAATTGCAAAGAAAATCGAGCAGGAACTCAGACCGAAAATGCGTGTGTTCTATGACGACAGCGGTGCGGTCGGTCGCCGGTATCGCCGTCAGGATGAAGTCGGCACTCCGTTCTGCGTTACGGTTGATTCGGAAACGCTTGAAAACCAGACTGTAACGGTTCGAGACCGCGATTCCATGACGCAAGAGCGTGTTGCAATTGACCGCCTAAGTCAGTATCTTTTGACCAAAGTTTTTTAGTTAATCAAATTATTTATTCATTTTTTTAGGGATAATAACCATGAAAAGAAATATTTTTTCCATACTCCTTCTTGTCGTTCTCGGAAGCATGGCGATGTTACTGCTTGCAGGATGCGATAAAGAGGACACTGTAACTCCACCCGATGAATTTGATCCACCATCGGGGTTACAAGCGTTATCAAAAGATACAAAAGTGACATTAACCTGGATAGCATCAAATGCAGCAGATGTTGCATATTATCGAATAATAACAAGAGATGCTGCTCGGGTTTACAAGGATAGTGCTCAGGTTAACAAATCTATCTTGACGCACACTGTTGAGAATTTAACGAACGGACAAAACTATTGGTTTTATGTACAAGCTATAAAAACCGATGGAGAGAAAAGTGTTGCGGATAGTTTACAATGGGGACCGACCGAAAGGTTCCTGGAAAAAAATATTTTTGAGTTTTCCTCTGCATACCCAAATCCTTCCGGTTTTCAGTTCTCGACTGGGAATGAATATACTATGACCTCTGGAAGCGGTGGAAGACCAGACAACAGAGCCAACATAGATATCTGGTTAGATGGACGAGGAACAGGACTACAACTTCGATGCCCGAGAAGTGTGAACCCCGCAGACACAAACTGGCGTTTAACAAAATTTGCAACAACACCCAATATTAATGACTTAGATACGCAGGTTGATATACCGTCGTTTAGCAGTTTTGATACAACCTCATTAACAGTTTCTGTGAATAGGGTGTATTGGGCTTATACTGCTGATGGACATTATGTCAGATTCCAAGTAAAAGGAACGTCGGGTGTCTCACCGGATAGAACGGTAAGTATTAAAACCGCGTATAATCGTGGTTTTGGTGCTTGGGCAAAAAAATAATCACCCGGTAAAAAAGAATTAGTTTAAAGTGTTGAAGGTAATTGGTTGCTTCCTCCTTGCCCTTTTAGTTTTTCAATCCTGTAAGAATGATGAGGGACCGGTTCAACCAAATGATTTCTTGCCACCTTCGAATGTAAAAGCATTATCGAAGGATGGAAGTGTAACATTGTTTTGGACGACACAAAGCAATGCTACGGGTGTTAGGATAGTGACACTTGGCGTGGATAGTACGCTTGTTGATAGTACTCAAGTTGATGCATCAATTACCTTTTACACGATAGATAGTTTACTCAATGGAGAAAACTACATCTTTTATCTTTTTTCAGTTAGAGATAATGGCGAAGTAAGTAATGCAACTGTATTTTCTTGGGGACCTGCTCAAAAGTTTTCTTCCATACGTATCTTTGAGTTTGATTCTGACAAAGAACGTGGTTTACAGTTTTCTACACAGAGTACGTTCAATCTTCTACCAAGTACTGTGCGATATATTGATGTCTGGCTGGATGGAAGTGGAAATATGCCGTTGAAACTATCTAATCCAAGATTTATCCTTGTATCAGGAAGTGGTAAGCGAGATACGAGAATAGTTGCCACTGCAAATAATTCTCTTAATGAACAGGTAAATGTACCATTGTTATCTTCCTTTGATACAATAGGAGTCAGCGTTGCACAGAAGAAAGTTTACTTTGCTTACACGTATGATGGACACTATGTCCGGTTTCAGGTTGATAGCATTGGAGGAGCGTTTCCTGAACGATTTGTGGATTTGGTCTATCATTACAACGTCGGTTACGGTGAATGGGCAAAACGATAATTTCCTGTTCATCAATTTATCATAGCCGATCAGCATCTGGTCGGCTTTCTTTTTCTTTGTTTGATGTTTAATCTTGAATCACCATCCTCAATCGTGAATCTTCAATCTCACAAAATATTTTTTTCTTCCATTCTCTTTCTGTTTTACGTTTTGAATGTTGAGGCGCAATGGTCATCCGATTCTTTATTTAATGTTCACACGCAACGGGGAATCAATTATGTCTATGACCTTCAGTTTGAGAATGCACGAAAAGAATTTAAAGAACTGATTCGTCTCCAACCCGACCATCCGGCGGGTCATTTTTTTCTTGCAACGATTGAATGGGAACGGATTCTCATTGACCTCGATAACGAATCGAACGATGAACGGTTCATTACATTGCTGGAGAAAACAATTGACGTATGCGATGAACGATTAGATAAGAATGAAGATGATGTGACAGCGTTGTTTTTCAAAGGAGGTGCAATCGGGTTTCGGGGACGGTTATACGCGAACCGTGAAGATTGGGTGAAAGCGGCAAACGACGGAAGAATTGCGTTGCCGATTGTTCAGCAGGCATACAAGTTGGCGCCGGCAAATTATGATGTTTTGCTCGGCATCGGTATTTATAATTATTATGCCGAGTTGATTCCCGAACAATATCCGTTCGTCAAGCCGTTGATGATTTTCTTTCCTGACGGCGACCGCGCGAAGGGAATGAACCAGTTGCGACAGGCATCGGAGAAGGCGAACTTTGCCAACATAGAAGCATCATACTTTTTAATGCAATTGTTGTTTCAGTATGAAAAGCAATTCGGGAACGCGTTAGAGATTGCTGCCCGCTTGCATGAAAAATTTCCGAACAATGTTGTGTTCCATCGGTATGTCGGACGATGCCGCGCAGCGCTTGGACATTGGGATGAAATGACGGCAGAGTTTGATTCGATTCTTTCCTATGTAAGCATCGGCAAGTTGGGCTACAACAAAAATGTCGAGCGGGAAGCGCATTATTATCTTGGTTTGAGCGAAATGCAAAACGGACGACACGATGCGGCGTTACGTCATTTCTACAAAGCGGACGACCTTTCCCGTTCGTTGGATAAGAACGGTCCGTCCGGTTTTATGATTATGTCGAACTTGCGTGTCGGGATGATTTATGATGCGCAATCGAAACGCGAGTATGCAATCAAACAGTACAAAAAAGTTCTGGATATGAAAGAGTATCAGGACTCGCACAAGTCTGCAGAGAAATATTTGAAAACACCGTACGGAAAATAATGCTAAGGATTTTATTATTTGGTATGCTGGCGTCCGCAGTCGAAGTTCTCGGCGGCGTGCTGGTGTTATACAAAAAAGATTGGCCCCGCAAAGCGCAGGAATATCTGATGGCGCTGAGCGCGGGCTTTCTCCTTGCGCTGGTATTTTTTGAATTGGTCCCGGAGAGTTTGAAGTTGCTCGGCGGCGCGGCTTCGTTTTATATCGTTTTGGGGTTTGCAGTCCTGCATTTTTTTGAACACACCATTGTCGGGCATTTACATTTCGGGGAAGAAACACACCACGAAGTCATGGTTTCCAAAACAGCGAGTATGGCGGCAATTTCCGGGATGTTGATTCACGCCTTCTTCGATGGATTATCCATCTCGGCAGCAATGCAGTTTGATTATTCTATCGGCTTGCTGATATTTTTTGCAATCATTCTCCATAAAATTCCGGAAGGAATTACCGTGGCATCCATTACACTTGCATCAAAACAAACAGTGAAGACGGCGATGCTTGCGTTACTCACAATCGGCGGCGCTACGACGCTCGGAATCGTTGCGGCATTTATTTTAGCGCAGGTGAATCAATCGTTGGTGGGGATTGCATTTGCATTTACGGCGGGAACAGTTTGTTACGTCGGCGCCAGCGATTTAATTCCCGAAATCAATCGCTCGGAAAACAGGATTGCACCTCTTATTGTTCTTGCGGGAATGTTACTTTTCTACTTCAGTCAGAGTTTGTTGGAAAATCTTATCTCCTGAAGTACGATTGACGATTTACGATTGAATTATTCTTATCAATCTGCAATGTTGCAATCCTCAATGAGTCAATTGATATTAATTCCAAGACTTACCCGGTGAATCGAACCAATTTTTCCCAGTGAGTTGAACGCATAATCAATCATATACAATTCGGATTGGAAGCCAGCGCCGATGGAAAATCCCGCGAGACCGGAACTTGTACCGAGTTTTAATTCACGACGCTTCTCGTTGTTGTAACCAAATCTCAACGCAACATTTTCACTTGCTGTAAATTCTATGCCAACAGCAAATGTTTTGAACCTGTCGAGAATATTATCTTGTTGCTCATTCATTTTACTGAAGCCAATGGAAATTGCGGCAGGCACATGTTCAGGATAAATTGTCGCTCCGACCTGTACATTCAACGGGAGATTTTCTCTTGTGTTGATATACGGGTCGAGTTGAGCGCCAATATTCGTCACGCTTGCACCGAGGATAAAACTTTGAGGGGAGACAACGTACCGTACGCCAAGGTCAACTGCAACCGCTGTTGATTGGTATCCTCCGATGGAAGAAAAAATAAATTTACTGTTCACTCCGTATTGCAAACCGTTTTCCATTTCGGCGCCGTAGCCAAGCACCGCGGCAAAGTCACCTGCGTTGAACGTTCCCAAATCCTGACCTTCTTCTCCCGTCATTTGAAATTCACCATAGTTTGTGTAAAGCAAACCGAGACCGACGCTTCCAAAATTATTGATGTTTCTTGAGTACGAAGCGTGTCCCGAATTAATATCAAGCAGGTGTTTGAAATACCCGAATGAAAGTTTATTGTTCTCAAGCGTGGCAAGTCCTGCAGGATTGTAGAAAATAATGTTCGGGTCGTTCGCGACGGAAACAAAATTTCCGCCCAGCGCTGCCGCCCTCGCGCCTACATCCTGCCGGAGAAAATCATACGTGCCTCCGGCAAAAAGGAGAGGGGTGAAACAACAAAAGAGGCAAAAAGTGAAAAGGATATTCTTCATAATAAAAATGATTCAATGATACTCAATGAGCCGTAGGCAATCGTCATTCGTCAATAAACTCGGTGGTAAATCTATCAAAATACCGATTGAGAACCAAACCCGTTTGTATCTCTCATGCTTGAGATTCCCACAGCAATTCTCTATATTTGTCCTAACAATTTACAATCCATGAACATCACAACCATGAACATCCGACTTCTTGTATTAGTTTCACTTTTTCTTTCTTCATTGTTGATTGCCGAACCACCTGAGAAGGTTTCGCGCATCAAAATTTACATTCCCGACAGAACTTCGCTCGAACAAGTGTGGTCTTCGGGGATTGATTATTGCGGTATGAGTGGCAAAGTCGGAGATTGGATGGAGTTTGTCGCAGGTAGATTTGAACGTGAGAAACTAACGGAAATGGGTGTCGGTTTCGAAGTTGTTATTGATGACATGGCAAAGTTTGAAGAATCGAGGTTGACGAAAGAACCTGTCAATGCGCTTGGATTTGGCTACGGAAGCATGGGAGGATATTACACGTATGCAGAGGTCGGCAGACAATTGGACACGATGAAGTTACAATACCCATCACTCATTACAACGAAAGCCTCGATGGGGACAACAATTGAAGGTCGTTCAATGTGGTTTGTAAAAATTTCCGATAACCCGGATACCGAAGAAGGCGAGCCGGAAGTTTTGTACACTGCGCTTCATCATGCGCGTGAACCGGAAGGGATGATGACGGTGATGTATTACATGTGGTGGCTGTTGCAAAACTACGGAACGAACGACGAAGCAACATATCTCGTGAACAACAGGCAAATGTACTTTATCCCGGTGATGAACGCTGATGGTTATGTCTATAATCAGACAACAAACCCCAGTGGCGGCGGTATGTGGAGAAAGAATCGAAAAAATAATGGTGACGGTACGTACGGCGTTGACCCTAATCGAAACTATGGCCCGTATTATATGTGGAATGCATCGAATGGCGGCTCAAGCACAACGACGAGCAGTGAAACGTATCGCGGCACAGCACCATTTTCAGAACCGGAAAACGCGGCGATAGATGTGTTCATGCGGGCACATAATTTCAAAACTGTATTTAACTATCACACCTATGGAAATTATCTCATTTATCCATACGGATACACATCAAGTGAAAACAGCGACTCACTCATTTACCGTGAGTGGGCGTATGACATGACTGCCGATAATCATTACACGAATGGTACCGACCAACAAACAGTCAATTATTCAACAAGAGGGAACTCGGACGATTATATGTTTGGAGATACATCGCTCGGCAAAGCACGAACGTTCGCGATGACTCCCGAAGTTGGAACATCCGGTTTTTGGCCCTCGACCGGTGAGATATTTCCTCTTGCACAACAAAACCTCAGACAGAATAAAGAACTATCCTACTTAGCAGGGTCATATTCAAGTCTGAAAAACTACTCAGTTATTGATGAAGGAGGCAATGGATTTTTTGACCGAGGTGAGGCATTTTCGTTATTGCTCAACATAAAAAACAAGGGACTCAAAACTGCACAAGGATTGAATGTCAACATCGCTGCCTCTGATGCGTCAGTGCAGTTTTTATCGTCTACTATTGTTGTTGATAGCATCCCTAAGCAAGTTACAACACCGGTGACATTTACAGGAAACGTAATCGGAACAGCGGTGACCGGAGTTCCATTCTGGCTGTATATCACGCAAACAGATGGCGATGGATTTTTGAAACGTGATACGATAAAAATGTTTTTGGGAACTCCTGCGACATTGCTTGCAGACAGTGCGTCGAGCGGCACAGGGAATTGGACGACGGGTTCCGGTTGGGGAGTGACGACAACATCACATTCCGCACCCAATGCTTTTACGGATAGTCCGAGTGGTAACTATTTGGCGAACGCGAACAATTCGCTCACATTGAACAGTCAAATTAACTTGGTAAGTTATCAGTATTCGCAACTGAAGTTCTGGACGAAGTGGGCTATCGAACCCTCGTGGGATTTTGCAACAGTAGAAATTTCAACCAACAACGGCTCCAGTTGGGCGACATTGAAAACGAAACTTTCACATTCCGGTTCAGGTCGTGCAACTTCTCAACCGACAACTGCCTGGGGATTTGAAAGTTACACGCCGGGGTTAACATGGGTAGAACAAGATGCTGACCTCAGCAGTTACTCAGGAAGTCAAATCAAAATCCGTTTCCGTGTCGCGGCAGATGGCGGAGAACAACGTGATGGATTTTATGTTGATGATATTCGTTTGTTCGGGTGGAATCCGAATTATGACACAGCCGCGGCAAGTACGCCTGCGCTCAACTATCCGCCGAACGATTCGCTCAATATTCCTCGAAGACCGACGTTACGTTGGTACTCATCTTCAGCGGCATTGAGTTATCGTTTACAAGTTGCTTCTGATGTTGATTTCACTTCAAACGTGTTTGACGATTCTACACTGACCGACACGGTGAAAATGCTTCAACCGTTGAATTATAACACGCAATACTGGTGGCGCGTTTGGGCAAAGAATAATGTCGGTGCAAGTGACTTCACAGATGCATGGACATTCACAACCATCGTCGCTCCGCCTGCTTTGCCAACACTTGTGTTTCCGGCAAACGCTCAGCAATTACTTCCCCTTACGACAACCTTAACCTGGAATACAGCCTCCGGAGCCGCTTCATACATCATCCAACTAGCAAGCGATACCAATTTTACTTCTTTGTTGATTGATGATTCCACGCTAACCGATACTTCGAAAGAAGTTTCGGGATTGAATCTTGACTCGAAATATTTCTGGAGAGTGAAAGCGGTGAACATTGGTGGAACGAGCATGTTCTCAGAAATCAGAAGTTTTTCTACGCTTGGAACTCCGCCAGCCGCGACTCTTCTCGTTGAACCGGAAAACGGTTCGACGTATTTACCATCTACCTTGCAATTCGAGTGGAACAGTGCGGTAGATGCAACTCGGTACCATCTACAAATTGCTACGGACTCACTTTTCACTTCAATTGTCTTTGATGATACGACAATCACTCAAACATCAACAATCGTTGGACCGTTGGGAGATGAAGTTACATATTTCTGGCGTGTTCGTTCGCTGAATGATTTCGGCGCGAGCGAATGGACTTCAGGTTGGAACTTCACAACCGGAACAAAAACAATTTTAGTCTCTGTGAATCACAGGTGGAATCTGCTTTCCGTTCCGCTAGCTGTTCCTGATTATCGAAAATCAACATTGTTCGGTAGTTCAACTTCATCAGCGTTTGCTTTTGAAGGTGCGTATGTTGAAAAGGAAACTCTTGCAAACGGTGTTGGATATTGGATGAAATTCAACGGCGCGCAAAATGTTGGCGTCGTTGGAAATACTCATCAATACCAGTCAATACCGGTCAGCGAAGGATGGAACTTAGTCGGTTCAATTTCTGACCCGCTTTCAGTCAACATGATTACTTCTAATCCGGGGGGAATTGTTACCTCTGAGTTTTATGAATACACAAGCGGGTATTCCATCACGAATACTATTCAACCAGGAAAAGGATATTGGGTAAAAGTGAATCAGGCGGGAACGCTTATACTGTCGTCCTTAGTCAATAGTTATTTGTCATTAGGAAAAATAAAAATTGTTGCAATGAACGAGTTACCACCCCCGCCGCCTGAAGGCGACGGCAACACACCCGAAACCCGAAACCATAAACCCGAAACCTTCAGTTTAGAACAGAACTATCCGAACCCGTTCAACCCGACAACGGTTATCAGTTTCCAGTTGCCTGTTTCCGGTTATGTTACCCTGAAAATCTATAATATGCTCGGGGAAGAAGTCTCTTCTGTGGTTGAAGGAAATGTTGAAGCAGGTTACAAATCGGTTGAGTGGGATGCCTCGAACTTGTCGAGCGGGGTTTACACGTATCGGCTTGTAACAGGCGAATTTCATTCATCGAAGACGATGATGTTGATGAAGTAAAAGTAGATGAGTATTGGGTAGTTGAGAAAGCCTGTCAGAAATGACGGGCTTTTTCATTTTCCGAAGTTTTTGTTGAGGACAGGAATCATTCCTGAAAATTCAGAAATCAATAATCCGGTAATAATAATTCCCGCACCGAGCAATCCGGTCGTTCCTAACATTTCATCTCTGACATAATAGGCAAACGTTGCGGCGATAACAGGCTCGAGCGTGAAGATGACAGCGGCGCGTGTCGGTGTCGTATCTCCCTGAAAACGATTTTGAATCCATGTTGTAAGAATGGTTGCAAAGATGGTTAGGTAGAGTAACGAAGAAATCAAATCGGAGTTGAATGAGAATCGAATATCTTCAAACACGAGGGCAGAGATTACTCCCAACACAGCCGAGACGAACAACTGCATGAAGGTGAGAACATCTCTGTCATCTCTCTGCGAGACGACATCTAAATAAACAATATAAAATCCGAAAAGGATTGCGCAGAGTAACGTCAGCGCATCGCCGATGTTGAATGCGGAACCTTCAGGTGATGTCAGAAGAAACAAACCGATGGCGGAGAGAATCACTCCGATAATATTTCCCAATAACGGCAGTCGTTTTTCAATAATGAACTGAACGATTGGAGTAAACACCACCAACATTCCCGTAAAGAATGCCGACTTGGAAGCAGTCGTATATTGCAAACCAACTGTTTGAACTGCAAATCCAACATAAAGAAAAAGTCCGAGGATGATTCCGCTCTTAAGAGCGGAAGTAGTCATCGCTCGAATCTTTTTGTAGAAAACGAGAAATAAAATCGCCGAGGAGAGAAGAAATCGTAGAGTAATGAAGAAGAGCGGAGAGGCATCATCAAGCGAACCTTTCACCACAACGAATGTGCTTCCCCAAACGAAGGTCGTGAGGAAGAGGAGGAATTCGGCTTTAGGTTGTTTACTCAATTAGTTTGTGGTTGACGGTTGGCGGTTAGCGGTTACAGGTTCGAGAATTATCAACAAACGAAAGAATACAAACCACAAACCCGAAACCGCCAACCAATTAGGCAGCAGAGTGAATAGCTTGTTTCCAAATTTCACCGGTTTCATACTCAGTGAAGAGTTTTCCCCAATGCGTGTTCGCTTTCCAATCTTCAAATACTTTCCGGTCTTTGAGGGGCCAACGGTAATAATCGTGGTATGCTTCGGAACCCATAATGAAAACATTGACAAGCGGAGTGTGGAAGAAAAGTTTTTGCATTCCCTTCAACGGACCGAACCACATTAAATCACCAACCATGCTTGCGCCGTTATCGCCGACGTGAAATCCCCACGACTCGTTAGAAATATCCGCGCCAACGATTTCAATATCACGCACATCTCCGACACCGAGTTTATCCTGATGCGCGACGTTGATATATTCAAGACTGAGCGGGTCGAAGCCCATCATTTTTGCGGCGACAGCATCTATAGCAACCTGGTCTTCGCTTGCAAGCATGTAATCTTTAATGACAGGAAACATCGTGCGGGGACCGGGACCGTTTCCCGCAGTGGTTCCATCCATCACTGCAAAAATTCCTGAGTGAATTTCTTTCTGGATGGCAAGCAAATCAACAAGCGTTTTGTGAATCCATGAGTGAGTGTAGTGTCGCTTCGTGTTCAGCAATCCGCCAAAAGCATTCTTCATCGCTCCCGTTGTTGTCGTGTAAATGTGGCATTTCACCGTCGGTAGATGAATAATATTCTTTCCTTCAAAATATTCCGGGATGGTAATTCCTTCGGGATATATGTTATCAAGCACGTGCATCTTTGCTTTCGGCTTGTACGTTTTCCATGTTATGTCTTCTTCTTTGAAATTATACAGAACAGGAATATTGTATCGCTTGAAGATGGGAACGTAGTTGTTCAGGTCTTCCCCTTTGAATGCGTTCGTCACGACAGTTTTATTTTGTACGCAGGTGATGTCGTTATATCCGGCATTGCGGAGCGCGAGAACGGTTCCTTCCATTTGCCACGGAGTTGTGTTGGCGGCAGGGAAAGGGAAGTGCCATGAAATGTTGTCTTTCAGAATTGTCGTCGAACCTTTAGCAAGCGCTTGCTCGAATCCGGCAAGGTGCATAAGTTGTTCAACATCTTGAAGAATTGTTTTGGGAGTAACTTTCAGAACAGCGACTTTTGATTTCATGGTTTATAATAGATGATAAATGCAGAAATTGTTATCCATAAAATAATATTGAAGAGAAGCGGTTTGTCCGACACGGCAAGTTTGGTCGGGTTGCCGCCTTCATGTTCTTTATGAACAAGATAAAGATACCGAAAAATTCCATACAGTACGAACGGAGCGGTATAGATGAGATTCTTCGTCCCGAATTTCTTAATTGTTTCTTCAGAAATTGTGTAGAGTGCATACGACATGACTGTTGATGCGGTGACGATTCCAATCATCTGGTCGAGGAAGTACGGGCTGTAAAATTGTAAAACGGAACGATGCGTGTTCGCTTGTTCGTCGAGTAGCGTGAGTTCATGTCGTCGTTTGTTGAATCCGAGAAACAATGAAAGAAGCATAGTGCAGATAATTAACCACTCGGAAGTGGGAACGTTGATGAGGACTGCGCCTGCAACCACACGCAACACAAATCCCGATGCAATGGTCATGACATCAAGGATGACAATATTTTTCAATCCGAAAGAATACAGGAGATTGATGGCAAGATACGCAGAACCGACGAAACCGAATTCCTTCGAGAGGGAAAAACTTCCTGCAAGTCCTACCATGAGGAGAAGAATTGAAATGAAGATGGCGGTGGAAACACTCAGTTTGCCTGATGGGAGCGGGCGTTTTGATTTTTCCGGATGCTGTTTGTCTTTTTCCAAATCAGTAACATCGTTGATGATGTAAATACTGCTGGCAAGAAATGAGAAAAAGAAAAATCCGAAAATCGTTTGCACGACATCTTCTTGTTTGAAAAGATGCCCGGAGAAAATCAGCGCGGCAAAGATGAAGAAATTCTTAATCCATTGCTGGAGCCGCATCGAGGCGAGGATGTAGCGGAGTTGGGTTCCCAAGTTTACTTATGATAATGAAATTAAAACACTGCAGGTTCTTCGTACACGCCAAATACTTCTTCAAGAGCGTTGCACATTTCTCCGAGTGTGACATATGCTTTGGTGCAATCAATCAGCCGCGGCATGAGATTGAGATTTTCCGAAGCGGCGCGGCGAAGTTCTTTCAACGTTGCCGCAACCTCTTCATTATTTCGCGACGAATGGATTTCTGCAAGACGTTGCCGCTGTTTCTTTTCGACTTCAGGCGAAATCACCAAAATCGGAATATCAATCTTTTCATTCTCTTCGATGAAGTCATTCACACCGACAATAATTTTTTCTTTCTTATCAAGTTCCATTTGATAGCGATACGCGGCTTCAGCAATTTCGCGTTGGAAAAATCCTGCTTCGATTGCAGGGATGACGCCGCCGAGCGCGTCAATCTTTTCAAAATATGATTCGGCTTCTTTCTCCATCTTATCGGTTAATGACTCGATGAAGTAACTTCCTGCAAGCGGGTCAATCGTGTTCGTTACACCGATTTCATGAGCGATGATTTGTTGAGTGCGGAGCGCAATCTTCACAGCCTTCTCGCTCGGTAGGGCAAGCGTTTCATCCATCGAATTTGTATGAAGCGATTGTGTTCCACCGAGAACTCCTGCCAATGCCTGATACGCCGTGCGGACAATATTGTTCTCCGGTTGTTGTGCTGTCAAAGAACAGCCGGCAGTTTGTGTGTGAAAGCGAAGCATCCATGTGCGGGGATTTTTCGCTCCGTACTTGTACCTCATTCGCTTCGCGTAGATTTTTCTCGCGGCGCGGTACTTGGCAATCTCTTCAAAAAAATCCAAATGAGAATTGAAGAAGAAGGAAAGGCGCGGAGCGAACTCGTCAACATCTAATCCTCGTTCGATTCCCGCCTCGACGTACGCAAATCCGTCAGCTAAAGTAAACGCTAATTCTTGAGCGGCCGTAGAACCAGCTTCACGAATGTGGTAGCCGCTAATCGAAATCGGGTTCCACTGCGGCATTTCCCTCGTGCAATATTCAAACATGTCGGTGATGATTCGCATCGAAGGATGCGGAGGATAAATCCATTCCTTCTGTGCGATATACTCTTTCAAAATATCATTTTGAATTGTGCCGCGCAGTTGGTGCGGTTTCGCTCCTTGCTTTTCCGCGACGGCAATATAAAACGCGAGCAACATCGCGGCAGGCGCGTTGATGGTCATCGAAGTCGAAATATCTGCAAGTGAAATTCCTTTGAAGAGGATTTCCATATCGGCAAGCGAACTGATTGCAACGCCACAAATTCCAACTTCACCTATTGCAAGATGGTCGTCTGCATCGCGTCCCATGAGCGTCGGCAAATCAAATGCAACAGAAAGTCCGTTTTGTCCATGCTTGAGCAAATAATGATAGCGCTCGTTTGTTTCTTCGGGAGTTCCGAAACCGGCAAACTGTCGCATCGTCCACAATCTACCGCGATACATGTTGGGATGAATTCCGCGTGTGTAGGGAAACTCGCCGGGGAAACCGATGTCCGAGAGGAAATTCAGATGGGCAATATCTTCGGGAGTGTACAACATCTCAATCGGTTCGCCCGAAACAGTTGTAAATTTTACCTGACGGGAAGAAGTAGCCGCCGCCTTCGCCGCCCACTTCTGTTTTTCAAATTGAATATCTTCGATGTTGCTCATTGTTTGAGGATTGTTAATGAAATTGTTTCTCAATTCGATTTCAAAATACTAATTCTGAGTTTGCTTTCCAAAGCATAGATTAACAAAACATTCTCCTCAATATTGGTTAAAATGAAATGATTTTGTAAACTATATCTGTCAAAATAAGAAAAAGATTTTACTACGTGTTTGATACCATCCTTAATAGAATGAGGGAATGTGTTCGCAAGAGCGAATACGTCATGACCATTCATGCAGAAGAAGAAATGATGAATGATAGTCTTTCGATTTTTGATATTGAGCGATGCATATTAACAGGAAAAATTGTAGAACGGCAAAAAGATGTCGAGACTTCTGAGTGGAAATATCGCATTTCGAGTAAATTGCCTACTGAGATTGAAGTCGTGACAAAATTGAGTGTGACGGGAAAATTAGTTATCATTACTGTGTATTCACTATAAATTAATCTTATTAATAAATTTTATGAAATGTGATATTTGCGGCAAAGAAGGTGTTCAACAACGGAAAATTGCAAGAACGTATGGCATAGAAAAGGAAATGTTTATTATCGAAAATATTCCGGTGATGAATTGTCCCCACTGTGGTGAGAGCTATCTTGAGGCTGCAACCCTACATGAAATTGAACGGATTAAGTTGCATAAAAAATCTTTTGCCGTAAAGAGAACGGTACCGGTTGCACAGTTTGGGTAGTGTTTGACTATCTATTACATTTAATCATCAAATGATAATTTTATGTCGGTTACAATTTCTGGAGATTTCATACGTCACGTCCGAAAAATCTATTTTGACTCTCTAGATTTTATGGTTACTAAGAAGGGAGTTCGTTATGGGATTAATGGTTTTGCAAATGATGGGCTTCCATCATATGTCATGGCTGTTGCAAGTATTGAGTCATTTGTAAACGAAACTTTTTTGAAAATCATTCCCAAAGTTATTACACGGAAGTCGTTTTTGTGGAATTTGCCAAAAAACTGGGTTGATACAGTCGATCTTAATGTAAAGCTCCTTTTATTTCCCCAGCTACTTTTTGGCGTTTCCTTTTCTCATGATGCTCAACCTTACCAAGATATGGTACTTCTCATCAAAATCAGAAACGATCTGATTCATTATAAAATGCAGAGCCAACCACCCAAATATATTATGCCACTAAACGAACGGGGAATAATTTTACCTGCTTTAGATATTGAGAATTCACTGGATTACTTGTGGCAACATAAACTGAATTGCTCTGAAGGTATTCGGTGGGCACATAATACAGCTTGTAAAGTAGTTAATTCTTTGTACGATTTTATTCCGCAAAATTATCAACAATTTATCGAAGGCTCTGTCTCCAACTTTCAGCAAATCCCAGAAAGCTTAGCAAGAGATTGGTTGTCAAAGTATAAGATTAATCCAGATTCTAATTTTCCAGAATTTAAACCGATACCCAAATAATCTTTTTATGAATTATAGTTTTCTTAGAACTAACCTAAAGAATCGCCCCATACGGAGTTTGCCTCAAAGAATTGCCACAGCATGATTTTTTCAGGTTGTACTATGAACTATTCTTTTCGTCTTTGAATCCCCGATTAATTACTTGCTTCTCAAAAATTATTTTCCAACAAACGCGGGTTTTCGCTTTTCAAGAAACGCCCCGATTCCTTCTTTTGCATCGTTCGTGCTACACGCTTCACCGAACAATCCGGCTTCAACTTTGAGTCCTTCACTGAGTGATGTTTCCATGCTTGCGTTGATTGCTTTCAAAGACATTCGCACTGCAAGTTGGCCTTTGCCGAGAATTGTTTTCGCTATCGCTTCACATGTTGGAATGAGTTCAGCAAGCGGAACGACTTTATTCACAAGCCCGATGCGAAGCGCTTCCTGCGCATCTATCGGATTTCCTGTAAGAATCATCTCAGTTGCTTTTCCCGCGCCGACGAGACGAGTAAGTCTCTGCGTTCCGCCGTAGCCGGGAATGACACCGAGGTTTACTTCCGGCTGACCGAACTTTGCATTCTCCGACGCGATGCGAATGTGACAAGCGAGCGCAAGTTCGCAACCGCCGCCAAGCGCGTATCCGTTCACTGCCGCGATGACAGGTTTTCCAAGATGTTGAATCAAATCAAAGATTGATTGTCCGCCTGAAGCAAATTCTTTTCCGCTTTCGGCGTTGAGCGAAAGTAATTCGGTTATGTCGGTACCTGCAACGAATGCCTTTTCTCCCGTTCCGGTGAGAATGACAACGTCAACTTCTGAATTCGATTTGAGTGACGTGAACAGTTCTTTTAATTCACCCTTACACTGAGCATTCAATGCATTCAGTTTGTCGGGGCGGTTGATGGTGACGAACGCGATTCGTTCTTTTGTTTCAAATAGGATGGTTTGGTAATTCATAATTTAGTATCAATGCAAAATGTAAAATTAAAAATGAAAAAATCTACAATCGTAAATCGTCAATCTATTAGACAACTTCAACTCTGCTTTGGTCTCCAATCATAAACCGATGCACTCGCGGCTTTCCGGTCGCTTCGACAATCTCTGCTTCGTTGCCCAGCAAACTTCCTTCGATGCGAATCTTCACATCAATTACTTTGCATTGATTGAGAAGAATGCTGAATTCCACTTCAGAATTTTTTATGATGGATTCATCACCGATGGAAGTGAAGGGTCCGACATAACTGTTTTCGATGACAGCGTTCTTGCCAATGATTGCCGGTCCGCGGACGACGCTGTTGATAATCTTCGCGCCTTTTTCTAAAATTATTTTTCCGGCGACCGAAGAAGATTTATCAACATCCCCATCAATGCGGGGTTGAATATTATCCAACACGAGACGATTCGCTTCGAGCAGGTCGGCAGGTTTTCCGGTATCTTTCCACCAACCGGTGATTTCACTGTAGCCGACGGTGTAACCTTTGTCAATTAAGTATTGGTGCGCATCGGAAATTTCCAGTTCGCCGCGCCCACTTGGTTTGATATTCTTACATGCTTCAAAAATATTTGAGTCATAAATGTAAATGCCGGAAACAGCAAAATGACTTTTCGGTTTCTTTGGCTTTTCTTCAACGCCGATGATTTTTCCTTTTTTGATTTCAGGAACACCGAACCGTTCCGGGTCTTTCACTTTGGAAAGAGTGAGGAAACAATTGCATCCGCTTCGTTTGAACTCATCTACAAAACGCTTCACTCCGCCGACGACCATGTTATCGCCGAGGTAAAAAATAAAATCATCTTTGCCGATAAACTTTTGTCCAATTTTCACAACGTGTGCAAGACCGAGTGGAGCATCTTGTGGAATGTAGGTCATTTTCACACCCCAACGTTTGCCGTCGCCGATTGCTTTCGGCACTTCATCGCTATCCGCGTTGTGGATGATGCCGATTTCTTTGATGCCTGCATCAACCACTGCTTCGATTGCATAATGTAAAATCGGTTTGTTGGCGATGGGAATGAGATGTTTGTTTTGCGTATGTGTGAGCGGGCGGAGACGTGTGCCGCGTCCGCCGCTTGCGATGAGCGCTTTCACTTTTTGACCTTTCGTTTGGGTGATAAATTTGTTTGTCTGAATAAATCGCTGAACATGCGACCAATTTCTTTATGTTGTTGTTCGGAAATCAATCCTTCGCGCGCAGCGATTCGTGCAATTTCCAATGCACCGAAAGTATAAACAAGAAGAAACTCAGGTGCAAATTGCTCTAACGCTTCCATGTGATTGAGAATGCCGAAGATATCGCCTCTCATAATCGGACCGGTGAGAGCGTTAGCCGGAGTTTGTGTACGTGCATTGTTGATTGCAGCGTTCGTTAATGGACCGAAGACCTTTTGCCAAGGTTCTTTCAACTTCAATGATTGGGAAAGTTCTGCCACAATATTGGTAAGCATTACAAAGTAGCTAGATGAAAACACACACGTTGCATGATACAACAGTCTGAGCCTTGCCGGAATGATAACCATGTTTCCATTCAGGTCATGTATGATGTTTCTGATTCTTGCGAGTACTTTTTTGTCCCCATCCACTCCATAGTAAATTCCATCAAGAGAGATTGGAGAAGATTTGCTCTTTGCAGGTTTCGGAAATGTCTGAATTGGATGTAGCGATGCAACAGCCGCGCCTTTTCTTTTTATTGTGTTTAAGGTTGAAGCCGGATACCTACCCGAAGTATGAACAACGAGTAGCTGTTTGAAAATAAGAGTTTTCAAACGGGCGATGGCGTGACTGACTTCAAAGAGTTCTGTGTCAGGAACGGCGATTATAATCAATCGAGTTGATGGATCAATATTCTTGAAATCAGTTGAGGCAAGTTTGCAATGAACTTTTCGGGCTAATTTGCTTGATGATGTTTCTGTCTTGCTGATGACAGAAACAATCGGATACCCTTTTTTATGAAGCGCTTGCGCAAGTGTTGAACCGACCGCGCCAGCGCCGATAATTGTTGTTAGAGGAAATTGTTTCTTATTCATTTAATTTGCTTTTACTGCCACAGCGGAAACATAACCGACAACCCCGGTGTGGTCGCCCGTAATATCACCAGAGTTACATTGATGGAGAATTTGAATTTCCGTTGCGCCGAGTTGTTTCGCCGCAGAAAGAACGGCAACCGTTGGTCCACCGCCACATGCTTCCGCATGATTGGATTCTAAATCGCTCATCAACTTTTCGTAATTGAATTGTTCGATATGTTTGATTGTCCGGCTGTCAATCGTATTTGCAATATCATAAGGATAATAATGTGAAAGGTCAGTGCTGGCGACGAGTAAACAGTTTTTTCCTTTCAACACGTTCGCAAGGGCGTTTCCCAACTCGAAACAAAGTGCGCTGCTTTGATCACCCATGACAATTGGTAGAATCTTCACATCGCCAAGTGATTGTTGAAGAAACGGAAGTTGAACTTCAATCGCGTGTTCGGCGCCGTGACCGCGAGACGATACTTCAATGAACTCACATTGCGTCATAATTGCATCACGAAGCGATTCGTCAACCGACATGATTCCGAGCGGAGTTTTGTAAGCCGTGCCGTTGTACACAGAAATCCCTTTGAAGTATTCCCGATGACTCGGCGAGACAATCACTGCACAATCATACTTATTCTTTTGCAGAAGTTTAAATCCATGTGCCGCCGTCAAACCTGAGTACATATATCCTGCATGGGGTGAAATTAAAGCGACAATTGAGCCGTGTGGTTTTTCTGGAGTTGCTTTTTTGAGCATTGCATCAACATCGTGTTTCAGAGTGCGTTGGTCTCCGGAATAAAACATTCCTGCTACAGCGGGTTGCCTTATTGTTTGAGTCGTCATTTCAAACCTCACGCTTCCTAAAATCATTTTCACTAAAAACTTCAGCAGAGAAAATAGAAATTTTTGTGCCGGGTTGTTTCCATGCGTTCATCGGTAATCCGGCTTTGCGCGCTGTTTGATTCAAAAATATTTCTCTGTCCCAACCGTATTCAATAGGAACTTGCGGCAAAAGCAATCCTCTTGCTCTTCCCGATTCGATAATCAATCCATGTTTTCCAACTTCTATTTCATTGATGTTGTGTATTTGTCGAACGGGAGAGAGAACAGAAATTTCAAGTTCAAGCGAACGAACTTCTTCAGGTTCTACCGGATTGAATCGCGGGTCATTCAAGGCAGATTTCATCGCAACTTCCTGAACGGTGTTGATAAGCGGTTCTTCCGATTCGATGTAGCCGATACAGCCGCGCAGTTCATGATTCTTTTTCAACGTAACAAACGCTCCCTGAGGAGATTTCAAATGCTCAGGAATATTTTTCAACGGCGGGAGCGGTTTATTATTGACTGCGGCTTCGATGGCTTTGCGGGCAGTTGAGAGAAGCAGTTTTTTGTCTGAGTCAGAAAGCATGAGAAAATTTCCGCCTAAACTTACTGAAATTCTTGATGAGATTCAATTTCGTTCTTTGGTTATGAACTGAGTCTTTGGTACATTTTCACGCAAAAATATGAAGTTGATTACAAGCATTTCAGGAATACGCGGCATTGTGGGAGAAACACTTACGCCGGAATCAGTTGTGAAGTATGTCTCTGCATTTGCGGAGTATAGTAACAGAAAACCAATTGTGATTGGTAGAGACGGAAGAATCACCGGAAAAGTGATTGGGAATCTCGTCTCCTCAACGTTGCTCTCAATGGGTTGCGATGTACTTGCGCTTGGCGTTGTGCCGACTCCGACTGTTCAACTTGCGGTTGAAAAGTTGGGAGCGGCTGGCGGAATTTCCATCACTGCAAGTCATAACCCGATTGAATGGAACGGCATGAAGTTCATGAACGGTAGCGGAATGTTTCTCGATGAAGATGAGAACAAGCGGTTTTTATCAATGGCTGAACAGGGTGGATTCAAGTATCAGCGTTGGGATGCGTTCGGAATGCACCATGCAGATGAATCATTCATTGACAAACATATTGAACTTGTGCTTGGCTTGCCTTATATGTCCCTCGAAAAGATTCAACAGCGCAAATTCAAAATCGTCGTTGATTGCATCAACGCGGCGGGAGGAATGATTGTTCCGAAACTGCTTCGGCAACTTGGTTGCGATGTTGTGGAATTGAATTGCGATGTGAGCGGAGTTTTCAGTCACACTCCGGAACCAATTCCGGAAAATCTTTCTATGCTGTGTGAACAGGTTCGGCATGAAAAGGCAGATTTGGGAATTGCCGTTGACCCGGATGTTGACCGGCTGGTTCTTGTGAACGAGAAAGGGGAGCCATTCAATGAAGAATATACGATTGCATCGGTTGTTGATTTTGTTTTGAATGAAGAAATGAAAAGTAAACCAAAAGAGCGACAGAAAGTTGTTGTGAATTTATCCACGACGCGCGCAGTTGATGATGTTGCCCGAAAATATTCTGCTGAAGTTTTTCGTTCGCCTGTTGGTGAAATCAATGTAGCGAAAAGAATGAAGCAACTTGGCGCTATCGTTGGTGGCGAGGGAAGCGGCGGTGTAATTCTTCCGCAAGCGCATCTCGGTCGTGATGCAATAGTTGGCATTGGTTTGATTCTTCAACATTTGGTTAACTTCGGGGGAACACTTTCGGAATTGAAGGCAACGATGCCTCAATATTTCATATCAAAAGATAAAATACAACTGGGTGGAACGGGCGTAAGTAAAATTTTCCCAAGGCTTCAGGAACGATTCGCAAAGGATGGAAAAATCAATACTGACGATGGGCTGAAAATAGATTTTGCTGATTCGTGGGTTCATCTTCGCACATCGAATACGGAGCCAATTATTCGTATTATTGCAGAAGCGCCAACGATTCGGCAGGCAGAGCAGTTAGTTCAACAATTCAAACAAGAAATTCAGAGAGAATTATGACGTTAGGAAAAGTTATCGGTACGCTCGTTGCGACTCAGAAGAACGAACATCTCAAATCACAGAAGTTACTTATCGTTCAACCGATTGATTTGGACGGCAAGCACATCGGACGTGACGTGATTGCTATTGATTCGGTTGATGCCGGAGTCGGAGATACGGTGCTGTGTATGCAGGAAGGACAAGGAGCCGTACAAATTCTTGGGGACAAGAAGATTCCTGTTCATACGGTCATCGTTGCGGTGGTTGATGGATTGGATGTTGTGGAATAGTTTTGTGGAGGATTGAGGCATGATTTCCGTTTTTGATTTACTCGTTCTTTCCCGAATTCCCAACATCGGACCGAACCGGTTGCGGGCGCTTGTTTCGCATTTTGATGATGCATCCAACATTGTTGCCGCATCGGCGAAAGAGATTGCTCACATTGATGGATTCAGTAAGAAACTTGCTTCTGAAATACTTGCCTTTTTTAAGGGAGAGAAACTTCCTGAAGCAAGGAAGTATGCTGAGCAACAATTATCGAAACTGAATAAGTACGAGGGGAATATTATTTCTTTCTGGGATAAGCAATTTCCCGACGCGCTGAAGCGAATAGATGACCCGCCTGTTATGCTTTTTATGAAAGGAACGTTCGATGAATTGGATTGCTACTCGATTGCAATTGTGGGGACACGGGTTCCTTCGACGTATGGGACGATGATGGCGGAGAAATTTAGTGAGGAGTTGACGAAGATTGGAATTACGATTGTCAGCGGACTTGCGCGTGGAATTGATACGATTGTTCACTCCTCAACGTTAAAAACAGGAGGGAGAACGTTGGCGGTTATTGGTTCGGGATTGGATGTAATTTATCCGCCGGAGAATAAGAAATTGTATGAACGAATTCCTGAGCAGGGGGCGGTTGTTTCGGAGTTTCCGATGGGGACGAAACCTGATGCGGGGAATTTTCCGCGACGCAACCGCATCATCAGCGGGCTATCGCTCGGAACGCTTGTGATTGAAACGGACATTAACGGAGGCGCGATGATTACCGCGGCAATGGCTTTGAATCAAAACAGGGAAGTATTTGCACTACCGGGAAATCTTGATTCGAAACGGAGTAAGGGGGCGAACACGCTTATTAAAAACGGGCAGGCGAAGTTGGTGGAGTCGGTGGATGATATTCTGACTGAACTTGCTTCAAAGTTGAAACCGATTTTGAAAAAGAGTGATAAAGTTCCGATAAAACCACATATTGAGTTGACATTATTCGAGCAGACAATTTTCAATGTTATGGATGAAAAGCCGTTGCATATTGATGTCATCACACAACATGCAGGAGTGTCAACATCGGATGCGTTGGTGCAGTTGCTTAGTCTTGAATTTAAGGGATTGGTTCGGCAGTTGCCGGGGAAAATGTTTGTGAAGATATGAGTAGTTGAGATACGAGAAATGGAGTGATGGAGTGATGGAGTAGTTGAGATTTGAGATATGGGATGTGAGATATGATGGGGGTGGATTATTTAGTTTCGATATGTAGTTCGTGAGTGGTACACTGTGGAGATGTGGAGTAATGGAGTAATGGAGTAATGGAGTAATGGAGTAGTTAAGATTTGAGATATGGGATTTGAGATATGATGGGGGTTGAATTATTTGGTTTTCTTTAATTCGGTGGTGATAAAAATAATGGAAATATTTTTGAAAAAAGACTTGACTTTCTTTAGAAAAAAAATTATCTTTATCGCAGTTTTGGTTGCGTTTGAGACGCTTCGATTATAAACGTAACTACACCAGCATCGGAAGCGTCTCGCATATCTTGTTGCATGCGAATATTGCCTGTGGTTTTTGAGGGCAACTTTGGTACTATCCGCTGTCATTTTTTTCAGACGTATCAAAGAGGTAGAATTTATTTTTTTGTGGACGGTGAATAACGGTTGCCGGAGTAGTTGGAACTGTTATTTACAATTTTTTAAGTTTTTGGAGTTGTTGGTGTTTTTACATGAAATCGCGCTTTTCCCACTTTAATAGCAAAATAGGCTATTTACTCTTCTTGTTTCCCCACTCAGGGGGTAAAAACGGGCTTCCCGACGGCGCGGAACTGTTTCCCAAAAGTTTTCGGACGTTTTCCAACGGCGCGGAACGGCTTCCCGATGGTGGTGGTGGGGGTTCCAATGGCGCGGAATTGTTTTCCGATGGTGAGGGGAGGTTTTCCAATGGCGCGGGATTGTTTTCCGATGGTGATAAGAGGTTTTCCAATGGCGCGGGACGGTTTTCTGATGTTGAGGGGAGGTTTTCCAATGGCGCGGGATTGTTTTCCGATGGTGAGGGGAGGTTTTCCAATGGCGCGGAATTGTTTCCCGATGGTGATAAGAGGTTTTCCAATGGCGCGGGATTGTTTTCCAAGGGTGATGAGGTATTTTTTCTTTCTTTTTGTGTTTTTCCTACGTGCGGGATTGTGTTTCCAATAAGTGAGTGTTTTCTTTCAGAGGGGAACGGGTTTATTTTTTCAATATCATTCATGGCAGGCAGGTCACAAGGTGATGCCTTTGGCAAATGCCTGCCCTACCAATATGAGTTTTTCACTAAATCATTTTTATTCATTCAATAATTAAGGATACAGTTATGAGTACTATTAATGAAGTTATTCGAGAATTCAGGATGTCGGATGCGGTGATGTTTCAGCAATCGCGGCGGGTGTACGACGCGTTTGTTACGGACAGGGTTGCGTTCGAGGATTATAATATTAAGTTTAAGGAGCCGTATGGCGCAGAGTGGTTGACGGCGTTGGATACGGCTACGGTTGCGGCGCCGCATACGGCGGTGAAGGGGGAGTTGAAGGGGAAGACCGTTGTTGTTGTTGATTGGATGGAGGAGTGCCGGAATTTTTTCCAGTTGATGAAGCCGTTTATCGAGGATGCGTTTCCGAATCAGCCGGCGGTGTGGGATGAGTTCGGGTTTGATGATTATATGCGGGTGAGGTATTCGCAGCCGGAGATGATTACGTTTATGGGGAATTTGCATGCGAAGGCGGTGGAGCATAGTACGAAGTTGATTGAGAGTAATTTTACTCAACAGAAGATTGACAGGATTGGGGAGTTGCATCAGTCGTTGTTGACGGCAGACTCGACGCAGGAGAGTTTTAAGGATTCGTCGGAGGAGGGGACGGAGGAGCGGGTGAATAAAATGAATGCGGCTTGGAGAAAGACAAGGGAGGTTGCGAGAATCGGGAAGTTGTTGTTTAAGAGTAGTCCGGCGAAGTATGAGAAGTATGTGATTTATGGGGCAGATGGGGAGGAGGAGAAGGAGGAGACGCCGGTGACACCGCCGGTGCCGTGAACGAATTTCGGATTTCGGATTTTGGATTGCGGATTGATTTTTGATTTCAGATTGCGTCTGCCACGGCGGATCTCCACTTCGTTCCGAAATTGTGAATTGCGGATTGGTGATTGGTTAATTGGTGAGTGGTGAGTGTAGTTTGATTATGAAGAGTGAAAAATTAATGGGCGTTGTGGAAGGGTTCATGACGCCCGAAAATAAAAAATGAATTTAAAACGGTGAATAGCGAATTGTTTATAGGAACATTTATACTTTGATTATGAATAAAAATAACATTTGTGTTACGAAATTATGAAGATAATAATTAGACAACGCCAACGGAAATGGCACTGCTACTATGTGCTAATAATATTGAGTGTACTAATAGCCTTAATATTACTTGCAGGTTGTGAAGATGATGATTTCATAAGTAGACCACCTGAAGTAGAACTAATTTCAAAAGACGAATTCCCTGCATGGTCACCAGATGGGAAATGGATTGCATATTACCACGAACAGTATGAAGAGGACACAACATATCCAACTGGATTGTACGCGATAGACACGGGTGGATATGACAGAAAACTTCTTGTACTCGGGTTTGCTACGACACCCGATTGGTCGCCAGATGGAAAATGGATTGTATTTTACAGCGGTGCAATATATGCAGTCAATATTCAAAATGATAGTTTACGAAGAATTACACCATTCACAGCTTATTTCCCAAGTTGGTCTCCTGACGGAAAAAAAATTGTCTTCGATACTCCCTACCAAGATCCAAAAGGAGCAAACGTAATTTGGACTATGAATACGGATGGTTCAAGTCTTCGAGATATTAGCGATCATGGTGTAGGCGAGTGGCGGATGCCAGCATGGTCGCCAGGGGGTGGAATGATTTTACATACACGATACCTAACTGGTATTCTCGGCGAAGAAATTTTTATTATGGACACCTCAGGCAACAATCCAAAACGACTGACAAGTAATAATATCAATGATCGCTATCCAAGGTGGTCAAAAAATGGAGAATGGATAGCGTGGACTGTAATAAGTGGTTCCAATTCCGAGATATGGCTTATGGATTCAAATGGAAAAAATCAACATAAACTCATAGATGGATATTCGTGTTCTTGGTCACCCGATAGTCGCTCTATTGTGCTTAGTAAGAGAAACGAAAGCCGATCAAAACTGAATTTATGGATTATACAAACTAATGGAACAAATCCACATCAACTCACAAATTAATTCACTAACAAATAAGGAGAAATATCATGTCACAAATATTGAAAATCTTTATAATTATGCAAATGTGTTTTATAGCTTTAGTCGATGCACAAACACGAAATAATTTTGTTCCGGGTGCCGTAAGGATTAAAGTGAAACCCGGCATGTATGTAAACGAAACCGATGTAATGTCCGTCTCTAACATAGCTTCAGACCGTTTGAGATACTGCTTGATGAATTTCGGCTGCCGGTCCATTTCTAAAATTTTCATTGGCTCTCGGCTTGCTGATACTTTAGCGCACGATATGTATGGTAACCCTGTGATACTAAACGATCTATCGGGTTGGATAGATCTGCAATTTGATACCAGTATAGCAGACGATAGAATTATTGATTCATTACGTAGCATCCCTGGAATATTAAGAGTTGAAAAAATAAAATTGATTAATGTTATTAATGATGGTTTTTCATCTGAGATCAGCACACAAGATAAGCAGCGTAAACAGTGGGCGCTGTTTAATCCAGATAATCGTAATCCAGATGGAAGTGGACATGACATTAATGCTACAGTTGCGTGGGATTTCCAAAAAGGTAGGGATGATGTTGTCGTAGCGGTAGTAGATGATGGTGTACAACATGACCACCCTGATTTGGATATTTCTGGAATTAGAAGTCGCGTCATCGCAGGGAGATATTTTCGCGTATATTATTGCCCATGGCCATTCAAATGTACCGAGGAAGATGATAATTCAGATCCTACAGGCACCAATGACCATGGCACAAAAATAGCAGGAGTTATAGGTGCTATTACTGACAATACTCCGAACAGCATAGCGGGGGTCATGTGGAATTGTAAAATCATGCCAATTAGAGTACTTCCTACAGGAATTCCTGATGGTATTGCTAAAGGTATTGATTGGGCAAGACAAAGTGGAGCTCATATTTTTAACCTAAGTTTTGAAACTGGAGGGGAAGATGAAATGATAATAAAAGAAGCTATAGGTAATGCATACTTACAAGGTAGAATTGTTTGTGCAGCGATGGGAAATGTGTACAATACTTATACAACATTTCCGGCAGCATATTTCGGTGTAATTGCAGTAGGAGGGACCGACAAACTTGATAATCGATGGTTCGATCCTGTTACTGGGAGCGGATCGAGTGCAGGGAATCACATTTCTGTTTCAGCACCGGCAGAAAAATATCGAACAACAACAATAGGAGGACAATACACGGACGATCAACATCTTTTCGGTGGAACATCTCTGGCTACTCCTTTGGTTTCAGGTTCTGCCGGCTTAATTCTGAGCCAGAGTCTTGACCGTGGCCTGAATTTGACTAACGATGATGTTAAACACCTACTTGAACGAACTGCAGATGATCAAGGTTCTACTGGATGGGATACAGAATACGGATACGGTAGGATAAATGTTGGCAACGCAATCAAGAAATTGAGTCCGCCTTATGAAGTTCAGCATGCAGTGTTAACCAATGGGAATAGACAGTTGCAACAGGATGATTTAACGCTGGCAATATTACCTCAATACTATCCACCACAACTGAATCAAGATTACTACGGTGAATCAAGCCGCCACAAAGTCTCTTGGCATGTCACTTTTGCAGCTCCTTATGCTGAAACCCCATTAGTTTGGGTGAGAGAACGTGAAACGCGAGGGTGGGAACCAAGTAATCCTAATTTTGGAATACCTTACGCCAGGATTTATAACTTGAATGCTAATGGATTTGATGTTGAAACTTATATTTATTTTATCGGTGGCGGACTTGGTGGTTCAGTTCAAAAATGGTGGCCTGGGGATACAGATGATCCTCAGTCATGGGTGGCGTATACTGTTGTCGGCCGCCGAATAATTACTAGTCCTACATCTCTGACAAGTGTTTTTACAACAACTCAGCAAATTCGACTTTCATGGCAAGACCAATCTAATAACGAGGTTTCGTTTCAAGTGGAAAGAAGTACCGATGGTACAAATTACTCTGTTATCGGTGAAGTAACAACTAATGGAAACGGTTCAGGCACAAGGACATTCGATGACCCGAATATATTGCAAGATGTGACGTATTATTATCGTGTACGCGGTTCTGCTCAAGAATTTGTTTCTTCTTATTCGAATACTTCAACTATTACAATACCAACGTTAGTTGCAGTAAGCCAGAATTTGCCAGTGAATGGTGCAACCAATGTACATCTTCAACCAACATTAACCTGGTACCTCACGCCAGGCGCTCAATCGTATCATGTTCAGGTTGACAATCAAAATCCTCCGCAAGCACCTTTCATTTTCGAGAACTCGAATGTTACTGCTATTTCTGTCCAGACGAACGGATTGGGATATAGTACACCATATTATTGGCAGGTGAAAGCGAAAAATGCATTCGGTGACGGTCCATGGTCATCGGTCAGGTCATTTACGACATCTATTCCTCCACCGGCAACACCACAAAACTTTGACGTTACTCCCACAAGTAATGGTTGTAGTATAGATCCGCCTGAAGGTCCTGAATTTTTCGGAGGGGAAGAAAGTTTCATTGGGGGTGAGCAAAGTAGTTTGGATGGAGGCGGAGGAGGTTGCGATTTGACAAAATTAACTTGGGATCTCTGTCCTGGTACTGGCAACAGTATTGAAATAGCACGTGGAACCTCGTCGAATGATTTGCGGTACTATGCTTCTGTTAGCTATTCGTCAACTTGCTACACAGATAATGTTTGCTTCGTTGGGCTGACCGTATATTATTACAAAATTCGCGCGGTAAATGATGGCGGTTATTCTGCTTGGTCTCCGATTTTTAGTAATGGGGCGACTAAAATAGGAGTAAAAAATAATGAGGGAAAAAATATCACAAGTGGATTCATCCTCAAACAAAATATTCCTAATCCTTTCAACCCTGTAACAATTATCAATTATGAATTACCAAGCGACTGCTATGTAACGCTCAAAGTTTACAATACACTTGGAAAGGAAGTTTCAACACTTGTTGAAATGGTGCAAGATGCGGGGAATAGGTCTGTAACTTTCGATGCCACATTGCTTCAGAGTAGTGTGTATTTTTACAGAATTATTGCAGTACCTCTTACGGGTAGTAGAGAAATTTATACTGCAACAAAGAAAATGCTGATTGCAAAATGATGTAATCAAATCATATAGAATGATGAAGCCGAGCAAATGGAAAATTTGGTCGGCTTTTTTAATTACTTTTCTCTAAAAAATCAAGTTTTCTCTTACCGAAAAGTTTTGTATTTTGATGCGGCAATGTTCATCATCGGTGAAGTTCGCGTGGAAACGCAAGTTGGAAAAGTTGAATTTGCGTGCGATTTGAAGCGATGTAAAGGAGCATGTTGCACGATGCCGGGGGGACGCGGCGCTCCGCTTTTGGAAAGCGAAATTCCTGAAATCGAGCGGGCGTTTCCGGTTGTCAGAAAGTATCTGCCTGTATCTCATCTTCAAGTAATTCAAGAACAAGGAATGTATGAGGGATTTCCCGGGTACCGTGCGACAATGTGTGTTGATGAAGGGGCTTGTGTGTTTGTGTATTATGATGATGACATCGCCCGTTGTTCGTTGGAGCGCGCATTTTTGAATGGCGAAACAGTGTGGAAGAAACCGATTTCCTGTCACCTGTTTCCGGTTCGTGTCTCTGTCACTCCAAGAACGACAATCCGATATGAAGAAATTGAATCATGTAAACCGGCGCTCGAACGGGGAAAGAAAGAAGAAATTCCGTTGTTCGAGTTTTTGAAGGAACCGCTCGTGCGAAGTTTCGGTGAAGCGTGGTATCAGGAATTTCATAAGACATGTAAAGAATTGAATCAAGGGTAATGATAAATCTACTTATTGTCATTGGTTGCGAAGCGAAGAATCTCAACCGTATAATGCGGAGATTCTTCACCCGCTAAAGCGGGATTCAGAATGACAGTTCAGAAAGATTTAGAATTAACTAAAAGAAAGTTTGTAATCGCATTCAGTGCGAAACGTATGCAACAACATTTAACACAACATTTACGACAGGAATTACGTCTTACTCCGCAACAAGTTCTTTATTTGAAATTGTTGCAACTTCCCGTTCTTTCTTTGGAGCAACGCATCAAGGAGGAACTTGAGGCGAATCCGCTTTTGGAGGAGGGGGATGAAGTTGAGACGACAACCGAACAGCCGGAAGAGCCTGTAGAGCCGCTCCCGGAATTAGAGGGGAAATCGGAAACAATCACCGAGAAAAAAGAATCTCCGGAAGACGGATACTCGTTTGAAGATTTCATGAACGATGATTTGTCGGGATATAAAACGAATGTTCAATCGAGTGATGAGGATGACGATAAAGATGAATTCCCGATGCCCGCGGAAGTTGCGCTTACTGAAAAACTGAAAGACCAGTTGCAGTATCTCGATATTACCCAGGAAGAAGAATTGCTTGGAGAGGAAATTATCGGGAATATTGATGAGGATGGTTACCTGAGGCGCGAACTGAATCTCATCGTCCAGGATTTGAATCTTGCACAAGGTACAACGCTTACGATTGAACGGGCGGAGCGGGTTTTGTTTCAAATCCAACGACTTGACCCGCCGGGGATTGCTGCACGGAGTCTCCAGGAATGTTTGATAGCCCAGTTAGAGATAGGAGAATTCCCGGAGCGAACCAAAGAACTTGCGTTGAAGATGTTGCGTGAGCAATGGTACGAGTTTACGCTTAAGCACTATGCTGAGTTGGCAAAATACTTAACTATTACCATTGATGAATTGAAGCAGGTTATTGAGTTGATTTCCAAGTTGAATCCGAAACCGGGGGAAGGAACTCTTACTGCACAACACAATTATATTATCCCGGATTTTATTGTAGAAAACGAGGAGGGGGAATTTGTCATCAACTTAAATGACCGGAGCGTTCCTCCGCTCCGGTTGAATAAGCGATATAAAGAGTTGATGACGCAGAAGAAGAACACCGTAACACCGACCGAAGTGAAGACGTTTATCCGGGACCAGTTTGAGCGGGCGAAGTGGTTTATCAATTGTATCTATCAACGACGGGAAACAATGTTGAAGGTCATGCACACGATTGTTGACCGACAGCGCGAGTTTTTTGAGACAGGTGAGGGGCTTCGACCGATGATTTACAAGGACATCGCGGAAGTAATCGGGATGGACATTTCTACTATCAGCCGTGTGGTGAACGGGAAATATGTACAGTGTGAGTTCGGTGTGTTTGAATTACGATACTTTTTCAGTGATAAACTCTCCACGACATCCGGCGAAGATATCTCCAACAAGGAAGTGAAGAAAAAAATCAAAGAAATTATAGAGGCAGAGAATCCTCAGGACCCGTTAAGCGATGATAACATTGCGGCGATGCTGAAGGCAGAAGGGGTGAATATTGCGCGCCGAACAGTTGCAAAGTACCGTGAAGCAATGAGGATTCCTGTTGCACGACTTCGAAGAACAATTTAATCTCCTATGAGTAATTTAATAATACATTCAACTACAGTGCTTGGACTGCGGCACAACGGTCAGGCAGTTATCGGCAGTGATGGGCAAGTAACGGTCGGCAATGCCGTGATGAAACATCACGCAAAAAAAATCCGCAAACTGTACAACGATACGGTTCTTGCAGGGTTTGCCGGCGCCGCTGCCGATGCCTTCACGCTCTTCGAACGGTTTGAAGATAAACTGCAACAGTATCATGGCAATTTGGTGCGCGCGGCGGTAGAACTTGCAAAAAATTGGCGGACGGATAAATATCTTCGTCATCTTGAAGCGTTGCTTGCGGTACTCAACAAAGAACAATCGCTTATTATTTCCGGAACGGGTGACGTGATAGAACCGGATGATGGAATTGTTGCGATCGGTTCGGGCGGAAATTTCGCTCTTGCCGCGGCACGCATGTTGGTGAAGCATACGCAACTGACGCCGCGAGAAATTGTACAGGATTCACTGACAACCGCAGGAGAAATCTGCATCTACACGAATGAAAATATTGTAATCGAAGAATTGTAAACGACATGAGCAAGAAAAATAAAAAAGAGGCGTCAAAGGAATTTACACCGAAGCAAATTGTTTCGGAACTTGACCGCTACATCATCGGGCAGAACGCGGCGAAGAAAGCAGTTGCGATAGCCATTCGTAACCGGTGGAGGCGAATGCAGACGCCGGAAAGTTTGCGTGAAGAAATCATGCCGAACAATATCATCATGATTGGACCGACAGGAGTGGGAAAGACGGAGATTGCCCGGCGGTTGGCAAAGTTAGTCAACGCGCCATTCATTAAAGTGGAAGCATCGAAGTTTACCGAGGTCGGGTATGTCGGTCGAGATGTTGAATCAATGGTGCGCGACCTGACGGAATATTCCGTGACGATGGTGAAAGCCGAAAAGACGGCGGAAGTTCAGGACAAGGCACGTTCACTCGCAGATGAACGTGTTCTCGATATTCTTGTCGGACCGGTGAAAAAGAAATCACCGAATGAGAATGATGCGACAGCTGAGGGTCAACCGGAAAATGACTTGCACAGTTCTACACGGGAACGATTCAAAGAAAAATTGCAGGCAAATCAACTTGATGACAGAACGATTGAGATGGAAGTGACGGCGAGTCAACTTCCTTCGATGCAGGTCTTCGGTCCCATCAACATTGAAGAAATGGGATTGAACATCCAGGAAATGTTCGGCAATATGATGCCGAAGAAACACAAGAAGCGACGGCTGACGATTGCCGAAGCGCGTTCTCTTCTCACCTTAGAAGAAGCGGATAAGTTGATTGACATGGATGCCGCAGTGAAAGAAGCGTTACATCGTGTTCAGAATTCTGGAATTATTTTTATTGATGAGATTGATAAGATTGCACGCTCGCAGGGAAGCGGAGGCGGTCCCGATGTTTCGAGAGAAGGGGTTCAGCGCGACTTGCTTCCGATTGTCGAAGGCTCGAATGTGATGACGAAGTATGGCATGGTGAAGACCGACCATATTTTGTTCATTGCTTCAGGAGCGTTTCATGTTTCCAAGCCGTCCGATTTGATCCCGGAATTACAGGGACGGTTCCCGATTCGAGTCGAATTGAACAGCCTGACTGAAGAAGATTTTGTGAAGATACTAACCATCCCGCAAAATGCGCTCATCAAGCAATACATTGCTCTGCTTGAAACGGAAAATGTAGCGTTGGAATTTTCACCTGAATCAATTCGGGAAATTGCAAGAACTGCGGCGGAAGTGAACGAACGCGTGGAAAATATCGGCGCGAGACGGCTTCACACAATTCTCACAACGTTGCTTGAGGAATTTCTCTTTGAGGCGCCTGATAAATATGTGGACGAGACACTCAAAGTTACGGATGGACTTGTGCGCGAAAAACTTTCAGAGATTGTGAAAGACCGCGACTTGAGTAAGTATATTTTGTAATAGTTGTAGTGGTTGGCAGGAGAAGAAAATTAAATTTGTAGGGGTTTGATTTATCAAACCCCTACGATGACAATAATTATATTCTCACAATCATATTCATCCCGAACGAAGCCTGGTCCCAATTGTTCGGTGAGAAAAGAAGACCAAAATTTTCCGTTCCGAAGTTCCAGTTAAATCCGCCAAAGTCAAAACCGAATCCCGCTGACCAGTTAAACCTGTCAACACCGCCGAACGATAACCCGGTTCGAATTGGAATCCACATCGCCGGGCGATACTCTGCACCGAGTGCGAAACGCGCACGGGTTGTATTTCCGGGGGACATATTGAATCCCTGATGATACTCGACTGTCATTAACAATTGTCCGGGGAACGAACGGACAAAGGGAAGTTGGTCAACCTGAATAGCCGCACCGATTCTCAGAATTGTTGGAAGCGAAGTCGAGAACTCTCCTGTTACTGTATCTTTTCCAGTGAATGCTTTTTCAAGACTATCGAGTTGTTCCTGCTGTGTCGGGTTAGTCATGATGAATGATGCATCGCCGATTGTTTCCTTTGTATTTTTTGTCCATGTGATTGAACCAATGTCGGTGATGCTAAACCCTGCGCGAATTGCCGGATAGACATCAGCCGCAATTCCGAAATCAAATCCCAAACCGCTTCCCGCTGGCTTACCAAACGGATTCACATCGTCCGAATCGGATTCAACAACGGAAGAACGTAGAACGCGAGAATTGAAATTGCCGACTAAATCCCAACCACCGTTCGGGTTTGCACGGTTCTCAAATGTTGCATCATATTTTTCTGTGATGACTGCCGCGAAGCCATGGACAACTTTCAATCCTACTCCCGCAGAAACATTATTAAAATATTTGTATTTGAGTTGTGGAATCTTCCGTGCATAACTGAGAGAGTATTCCCGCAAGTACCAACTCCGAATGTCCGTTCCTGCGAAATTATATTTCGAACCGAGTGAATCCAATCCGAAGAAAAAGAATCGAACATAATCTTTCGGCAAATCAAAATTAAACGACATTCTGTCGGTAATGCTCAATCCGATATCGCCGACGACATCGTTATGAATTGTCAGTCCGAATGCCCGAAATTCAAAATCAACATGTGTCTCGGCAATTCCAGCCGGGAAGATTTCGAGGATGCGGTTCTTATCCGTTTCGGTGAGATACTTCGGGTCGTTCTCGCCATCGCCATCTAAATCCGGACCACCGGTAAAATACTCCTTGTAGATGTCGTAGTTGATGAAATCCGAACCGAAACTGAATCCCAGAGACAATGCAGGAATCGAAAATGAAACTGCCGGTGGTCTGTGAACGACCAACATTGTCGTGTCGTGCGAAACGGAAACAGTCATTGTTGTATCTGTGCCACTCGAATCTTTTGTGACGACAAGTGAATCGTGCGTGATTGTTTGGGTAATTACTTCTTTCAATCTCCCGCGGTGCGGTAACGTGAGGTTTGCCGGGTTTGTGCTGATTGCTTCCAATCCGCGCGCAGAGGAGACAAACGAGCGACCGAGACTCACTCCTGCAACATTAAATCGTTCGCCTCCGGCATACAGCGTTGCGCTGAGCGAGAGTAGGATGATGGCAAATGTGAAAATCTTCATAGTGTTAATACTGTATTTCATTGTTCATTCCTCCTTACTTTGTATTGATGTTAGCAACGATGTTTGCATACGCCCGGACACGGATATAATCACCTGTCGTAAATGCGGTCGGGACGCTGTTGGAATTCAACACAAGCCGGACTATGACACGTTTTGTATCGTTGAACTTATCAGCGTCCGATGTTTGAACACTAACGCGAATGGGACTTGGCGTTATAGTGGGAACATCCCGTGTTCCTGCCTGAATTGAAATCGGCATCTCGTTAAATTTTGGCAGACTGAGAATCGAATTGTTGTTCACGTTCAGGAATGAAGTGTGCAATGAGACTCCCATTGGAATTGCATTTTCGATTTTGAAGAAGACTGATGCCTGTTTGATTTTTGTCAGGATGTCTTTATCAATTTTCTCTTCTCCGTTATCATCGAGGTCAATCGTATCGGCGAACGTACCGTTGAAAATACCAATCTTCATCAATGCCGAGATATCAAGCGAGGAATAGAAACTCGTCGTGTCCTCCGCGCTCCCAATCTGGCGGCTTGCATAAACATCCGGTGGGTTTACCAAAGCGTTTCCTCTAATGATAATTTGCTTTCCTTTCTTCGTGAGGAAGTCGGAAACAAATTGAGCAAGATTCGAAAATGTCACACTCTCTACAGAATCAGGTAATAACCGCCTCATGTTGGGATAATAACTGCGTCCGTCGGGTTTCACTTTCATAGAATTAATTATTGTTCCGATTGCATTTATTCCAACAAGTGAAAAATCAACGTCAATCGGATGTCCAACTGCAGAAAATAGATTTAGCGTCATGGTGAAATTTGTCGAGTCAAACTTTACGCTATCCGCGCTAAAGTTTGATGAAAACTTTCCGACATCAATATCCACAGTATCTTTTATGTTCAACCAAATTGGTCGGGAAACTCCGGCGATGCGTTTAATGACGTATGGCGTATCAATCGCAATCAAGCGTAGTTTCACTTTATCACCTGCCCGGATGGTGATTGGTGTTGACGAATTGAGCGAAGCAGAGGTAACACGGAGTGAACACGTTGCTGTTTGGCTAAGCCCGTTCAACGCTTCAATCTTCCATTTTGTTAAATCATACGTTTGGGAGAATGTGGACTGTTTGTTCAAACTAAGGTCGAGTTGAAATGGTTGGTTGGTCGTTGTATCCACAAACTCTTCCATGCTGATTCTTGTTTGAATGCCTACTTCAAGTGTGTTTTCCACTTCAAGACGGAAGCCCCCTTTTTTTAATGATACATGTTGGAAGTATGATGAATCATCAACCAAATAAGGACGAAAGACAGTCGAGTAATTCAATCGCTCGAATGATTTCGCTGTGATTTCGTCAGCAACACCGTTCGTGATTTGCAAGGAAACGGTCACACCGGAATCTGCATGAATGAACACAGAATTTCCTCCGCTGCCGGGTGATTCTAACATTCCATAAATAAGCATCCGGTTTTCAAAGAATCGTCTATTGACGAGTGATGCAGGAGATGAAATGTATGCCGAGTTTGCAGGAACATTAAACTGAGGAAATTGAATTCCCCCAAGTTCAATCCCATTCGGAAAATTCATTTCAACCGGTAGGCTGTTTCGGACTTGCAGTGTCAAGGTTCCTTGTGTGAAATGAACCGAGTAAAATAGTTCACCCAAATTAATAGAATCATTTCCGCCTGAGTTATAGGAGAAAGGAGGAACGGGGGAAGAAGTATTTGGCGGAGGAAATCCTAAAAGAGTTTCGGCTGAAAATTTGAATCCTAACGGCTGATTCGTGTTTACTTTCATCTCTCCGATTCCTTGCTCTAATGTGATAGAAGGTTCGGGATGCATCACCAATTTGTCTCCTATGCCGACTGAGTCGAACTTGAACTGATTCGGACGATAATGGTAATTCGGTCCGACGGTGATGATATCGGGGTTTTCCTCAAGCGCATCATTCAGATAAAAAATTGTATCAATAAGCGGGATGCTGAGTTGTGTGTCCCATGTCGGTAAGACAGGGTCAGGTGGAACTTCAAAACATTGCCATGAGGAGAGAACGGCAATGAACAAGAGAGAAATATATAATAATGGATTGGGGCGAGATTTATCGTTAGAATATTTTAGCATGATTAATTCAAAATTGACTGCAACAATATAATGGTTTGAAATAAAAAAGGGGTTGACCAATCTTACATAGTCAACCCCAATCTCGAATTATTTATTACTGTTCAAAAGAAGAATTCATTAATGAACTTTTTCTCCAGTGCTTGGCGGCTGAAAACCGAATCCTCCTGCTGATGGTTCACCCTGAATTTTCACTTCGCCAAACGTTTTCTCAAACTTTTCGATGTTATCCCGAAGCGCATTGAGTAACAGTTTTGCATGTTGCGGAGTGGTAATAATCCGGGCAAATACTTTCGCTTTCGGGACGCCGGGAAGGACACGGGTAAAATCAATCACAAACTCTGCGGGCGAGTGCGTGATGATGGCAAGATTCGAGTAAATCCCCTCGGCCTCTTTCTCGCTCAGTTCGATATTGATTTGTTGTTGTTGTGGAGGCATTTGATTCATTTTCTTCATTACTTCTTTCTTAATTTATCCGCTTCTGCCGCGGCTTTTTGTGCTTCTTTAATCATTCCTGCATTGACGTATGCGGTTGTGAGAGCATCCCACAAATTCGCGTCATCGGATTTAATTTTCACTAACTTATCTAAATGTTCTGCTGCTTTTTTGAAGTGTTCAAGATATGATTTGTCAATATCTTTATCTTTTTTCTTCGGGTCTGCTTTGGCTTCGGCTTCTTTCTTTTTTATATCTCCGAGACGCATGTATGCGACACCGATATTGCGCAGTGCATCTTCAAAATTCTGGTCAACTGCAAGTGCGGCATTGAAATGTTCAATCGCGCCGTTGATATCTTCGGTTTGCATTAACAGCAAGCCAAGATTGTTTTGAAGAATCTTGTTCGACGGGTCTTTCTTTACTGCTTCCTGGATAAATGGTAACGCTTCTTTTTCCCGCTTTAATTGAATGTGAACATCAATTAAGAGGCTCAGTAGTTCCAGATTATCCGGGTCGGCAGTACGTGCGGCTCGAAGTTCTTCGATTGCAGAGTTGAAACTTGCATCTGCCGTTGCGTTATCCCCTTTTGCTTTTGCATCTTCTGCTTTTAGTAAAAAAGCATTGATGATTTCTCTATTCAGTGCAGGATCTTTGGTAATATCCCGGACCTTTTTCAAGTTTACAATTTCTTCATCAAACTGCTTTGTGACAGCATACACGGCGGCAATGTTCTGATACGTCGCAGGGCTGTCAGGTACACACTGAACCGCCAATTGGTATAAGCCGAGCGCCTCTTTCGCCAACGATGCTACTTTAGCTTGGTCATCCTGAACTTTGGTGATTTCATTATGTTTTGCAATTCCCATGTTGAAAAGTTGTCCCCATGCTGAGAGTTTTGCAAGTTGAATTTTATCGGCAAATTCCTTACCTGCTTTGAGTGAGGCATCAAAGGAAGGAAGCATTGCATCAAATTTCTTTAAATTTAACTGGCAAAAGCCTAAATAGTACCATGCTTCGGCGTTTGTAGGATTTTTAGAGACTTCTTTCTCAAGGGAAGTTGCCGCTAAAGCATAATCGTTTCGCTGAAGGTAGAGTTTCGCACTGGTCATATCAGTAGAGCCACACTGAAAACCGGTCACAATAAAACTTAAGGTTAGGGTGATAAAAATAAAAACAACAAATGAGGGACGTTTCATGTATTTTCCTAATAAATGTTCGTTCTAAGAGGGTATTAAATAAATGCAGCTGAAATATACTGAATGTGCAAACGAGAATCAAACCGTGTCGGTCTTTGGAAATGGTCTGATTTTTTGGCATATTTTTCCCCGAACAATGAACCACTGGGCGAATGCACTGCATTTTCTGTAAAATTGTTCGAGGAGATGCAGCAGCTGAAATTTTGTATGAAAATGAACATGCCGTGTCTATCCTCGACATCAATCCAATCCATTTCGGTCATGCGCTTGTTTTTCCCAAGCGGCACAGCGAAACATTTCTCTCTGTTTCCCAAGATGAATTTCATGATTTGATGAAAGCAACTCACGTTGTCTCAAAAGCAATTGTTGATGCTTTTCAACCGGAGGGCTTTAATATTTTTTCCAATAACGGTCTCGCCGCAGGACAGTCGGTTTTTCATTTTCATCTGCATGTGACTCCTCGTTATCAAAATGATGATATACAATTTATCCTCCAACTGAAGCGATATGAAAACGGAAAGATGAAAGAATGTGCCGAGCAGGTTCGACATCATATCAATTCACACCCTGTAATTTCAAACGAAAATATTTAACATGAATTCCAAACCAACACCACCAATCAATGGTAAAAAAATATCAATTGCCAATGGCAAATTGAATGTTCCTGATAATCCAATTCTACCTTTCATCGAAGGGGACGGAACCGGTCCCGATATTTGGCGCGCCTCTAAACGAATTTTTGACGCGGCAGTTCAAAAAGCATACGGAGGAAAACGTTCGATTGCATGGATGGAAGTCTATGCCGGAGAGAAAGCGTTCAATCTTTTTAACTCGTGGCTTCCCGATGAAACGGTTGATGCGTTCAGAGAATATTTGGTCGGTATCAAGGGACCCTTGACAACCCCAGTTGGCGGAGGAATCCGCTCCCTCAATGTCGCGTTACGGCAAATGCTTGATTTATATGTTTGTCTCAGACCTGTTCGATATTTTCAGGGAGTTCCTTCACCGGTGAAAACACCGGAGAAAGTTGATATGGTTATCTTCCGTGAAAACACGGAAGATATTTATGCCGGTATCGAATATAAAGGCGGTTCGCCGGAAGCACAGAAGGTATTGGATTTTCTTTCCAATGAATTTTCCAAGCAATTCGAAAAAATCCGTTTTGGAACAAAAGACAAAGCCGATTCATTCTGGAAACTTGTCGGTGCAGAAAAATTTCCAACCGATGTGAATATTGGTGTGGGAATCAAACCGGTCAGTTATTCGGGAAGCGTCCGTTTGATTCACAGCGCAATCAGTTATGCAATCAAAGAGAAAAGAAAAAGCGTAACCTTTGTCCATAAAGGCAACATTATGAAGTACACGGAAGGAGCGTTTCGTGATTGGGGATATCAGACAGCAAAAGAATATTTCGGTGCAGTTGAAATTGACGGCGGACCGTGGTGTAAAATTCCCGATGGAAAACCCGGCGCCGGAATTATTATCAAAGATGCGATAGCGGATATTACACTTCAACAAGTTCTCACACGCCCGGAAGATTTTGATGTTATTGCGACGCTCAATCTTAACGGGGATTATCTCAGCGATGCGCTTGCCGCTCAGGTGGGTGGAATCGGAATCGCTCCCGGTGCAAACATCAATTATATAACAGGTCACGCAGTGTTTGAAGCAACACACGGGACAGCGCCAAAGTATGCAAACCTTGACAAAGTAAATCCCGGTTCGGTAGTTCTCAGCGGCGAATTGATGTTGCGCTACATGGGGTGGACGGAAGCGGCAGACCTCATCCTTAAAGGCTTGGAAACGTCCATTAAATCAAAAGTTGTGACGTACGATTTTGCCCGGTTAATGCAAGGTGCGACAGAAGTTAAATGCTCGGAATTTGCCGATGCGGTGATAAAGAATATGTAACAAATAAACACGAGTCATTCTACGAAGAAAGTTGTCAATTTATTGGTCGAAAGTTCATTGTGTTATTAGGTGATTTTTTCCAACGATGTACTATTCTAGAGCAGACTCATTCATAACTCAATAATACAATAATATATATAAGGTAGTACCAATGAACATTTATGTAGGCAATATTTCTCGTAACGCAAGCGAGGATGATTTACGACAGGCTTTCGAAGCTTTCGGAAAAGTATCTTCTGCTTCATTAATCAAAGACAAATTCAGCGGAGAATCGAAAGGCTTCGGATTCGTCGAAATGCCAACTCAGGCTGAAGCACAGGCGGCGATTGATGGATTGAATGGCTCCGACTTAAAAGGTCGCGCACTTACAGTGAACGAAGCGCGTCCGCGTGAAGAAGGTCGTCGTCCCGGCGGTGGTGGCGGCGGCGGTGGCAGAGACCGACGTCGTAGCGGCGGCGGTGGTGGCGGCGGCGGAAGACGCTGGTAAGTATTAAATTATTTTTTAATTCTTATTTAATGTGTTGAAACCGCAAAGCGGTTATTAACACGTGTATTTTTTACTGACCTCAGACCGAGTCTGAGGTCGGTAATAATATTCCTTGTGAAACCATTGTTCATGGTTTTACATAATAACAACTACAACCCTGAAAATATTTTGGAGTAACAAAGAAAATGAGAATAGGAATCTTAACCGGCGGCGGAGACGTTCCCGGATTAAATCCTTGTATCAAAGCGGCAGTCTATCGCGCAGCCGACGAAGGACACGAGATGATTGGGTTCCGTCGCGGTTGGGCTGGATTGCTTTATTACAATCCGGATGATGAAGAATCATCATCTCAGTATATTTTACCATTAAATAAAGTCAACACAAGAACGATTGACCGGACGGGCGGAACATACATTCATACTTCCCGCACCAATCCCGGGAGAGTGAAACCAAACGAAATTCCCGACTTCCTGAAGAGTTCATTCCCCGAAACAACGGATAAGCCTGTTGATTGTACGAAACATGTTCTTCGAGTGCTTGAACATTTGAAACTCGATGCACTCATTGCCATTGGCGGTGATGATACGTTGAGTTACGCGGTGCGTCTGCACAAAGAAGGTTTCCCGATGGTCTGTATTCCGAAAACAATGGATAACGATGTGTTCGGAACGGATTACTGCATTGGCTTTTCGACTGCCGTAACACGAAGTGTGGAATTCATTCATGCGCTTCGCACACCGACCGGTTCGCATGAACGTATTGCTGTCGTTGAATTATTCGGACGATATTCGGGTGAAACTTCACTCATCTCCGCGTATCTTTCGGGTGTTGACCGAGCAATCATTTCCGAAATTGATTTCGACATCGACAAATTAGTTAAGTACCTTGTTGAAGACAGAAAACACAATCCGAGTCATTACGCCATCATGACAATCTCCGAGGGTGCAAAACCTCTCGGCGGTGAAATGATGATGAAAGGCGAAGCAGACGCGTACGGTCATAAAAAACTTGGCGGCATCGGAGATTGGGTTTCAAAAGAAATTGAAGCTCGTTCGGGTGTCCGAACAGTGTTTCAGCAACTTGCGTACTTGATGCGAAGCGGCGCGCCGGATGCGCTCGATTTGATGGTTTCGACAAGTTACGGATACTTAGCAACCGATATTCTTGTTAAGAAGCAATCGGGACGATTAGTGGCATTGCGCGACGGAAAATATACAACTGTTTCCGCCAACATGATTTCGGAAGGAAAAAAACGTGTTGATGTTGACGAGTTGTACGACATCGAAAATTACCGTCCGAAAGTGGCACACCTACTCGGCAAACCGATGTTTCTGTATTAAACATTCTCTCTGTTCCGAGGGAATCCCGCGTTAGCTCGATGCCCAAAGAATCTCATTGACAGTCTGATAAATGGATTCGTGGCTGTCTCAAAAGTTGGTAGGACAGGCATTCCTGCCTGTCGCTTTTATGAATATGACAAATTTTTGACAGACAAGAATGTCTGTCCTACCATCGTTAGTTCTTTTGAGACAACCCGAATAACATCTTTATGGTTGAGGTTCCTCCAACGCTAAAATAAGCGCGCCAAACGTAGAAGGAAATTTCGGTTTTTGAAAATAAACGTGAGGAAACTTCTGCCGGATTTTTTTCTTCACCATGTCGTAATACACATTTGATTTTTCAAGTAACCCGCCCAACGTAGCAATGGTAAGTTTCTTCTGCGGTGATTCCTTTTGCATAACTACTTCGACTAATCTCAGCAGGTCATCGCTGTTCGATTCGAGTATTCGAATTGAGACTTCATCGTGTTCAACCGCCGCCTCGAGCACTTTCGGAGTGAACGGAGCGATTTCTCCCTCCGCCTTTCGGATTGCCGAGACCAAGTATTCGGGAGAATCTATCTGAAAAAAATCAAGCGCTTTGTTTGTCAGCAACGTAGGTTTTCCTTGTCCGTCGAACTGTGACATCACTGCCCGAAGTGCTTCACGGGCAATTGCATATCCACTCCCGTCATCACCCAAAATTCTTCCCCAACCGCCTGCACGGGCGAACTGATTCTCATCGTTCCGGTAATAGACAATTGAACCTGTTCCCGCAATCAACACAATTCCCGGACGCCACGGCAACGCGGCTTCCAATGCAATTCGCGCATCGCTTTCCAATCTGACGATTCGGTTTTTGTCGCTGAGCCGAAGGAGTTCCTTTTGAAGTAGGGCTTTGTCGGCAGGTCGCCCGATGCCAGCAATTCCGGCAACGACATTTCTTACATAGTTGACCGGCTGTTTGATTTTCCCGCAACACTCACGGATAAGATTGAAAATGATTTTTGCCGAGCGGTCAAACCCGATGATGTTCGGGTTCGAGCCGAATCCGTTTGCTTCGGAAAGAATTGTTCCATGTAAATCTGCAAGCATCGCGCGGGTTTTTGTTCCGCCTCCGTCAATTCCGATAACGTAAAGTTTGTTGCTCATATTTTTTTTGATTTGTTGGAAATGAAATTATCAAAAATGAGCATAATAAACAATTTGGAATTAGCCGTTGGAGTTTTGCTAAGGGGTAATTTTTTTTAAGTGGCGAAGGATGGATTTGAGAATGGGTGTAAAGGAGGAGAATCTACGTTTGAATATGAAGCGCTTCAAATGCTTCTCCCACAACATAATGTGACCCGAAAATGACAATTGCCTCATTAGGGCGAACAAACGATTGAGCAAGTGAAAGTCCGTTCACAACCGTTCCGCCGTTATATGTTGGGAATTGTTTTGCATGAAATTTCTCTGTCAGTTCCTTGCTTGATAATGCTCTCTCAGTTTTTGGCTGAACTGCAATGACGTGCCGGGCAAACTTCGTGATTGAATCAATCATTGTTTGATACTCTTTATCTTTCATCACTCCAAACACAACAACGGGACGGCTGAAAAGCATTTGCTTCAATGAACGAATCGCCGCATTGATTCCTTCAGGATTGTGTGCAACATCAGCAACGATAAGCGGCTCGTTGCTAATGACTTCGAGACGTGCATGAAGTCCCGCAAGCGATTGAATATTTTTCAATCCATGCTTCATAGATTTGATAGTAATGTTGTCAAAGCCACACTCATGTTTTAGATGTTCGGCTCCATGAACAGCAAGGCGAAGATTGAGTTGCTGATGGTTGCCGGGGAGAGATGTACGGAGTGAGCGATAGTTCCTTTTCGTTGTCCACAGGTTGACAGTCAATCCTTCCAAAGAATTTTCCGCAACACTCAGTAAACCGGAACGTTGCGGTTCAATTACTCTTGAATAATTATTCTTTGCTACGTTTCGAATGACGGTTCTTGTTTCTCGCTCGTTTGCTTCAAACATGCAAGGAATATTTCTTTTGATGATGCCCGCTTTTTCAAGAGCAATTTCGGCAAGCGTTTTACCGAGATGTTCTGTATGGTCAAGTCCGATGTTGGTGATAATGCTGAGTAACGGCGTGACAACATTCGTCGCATCAAATCTTCCCCCCAATCCCGTTTCGATGATTGCAATGTCCACCTTCTCATCGGCAAAATATTTGAAAGCGATTGCCGTTGTTGATTCGAAGAATGTTGATTTCGTTTCAATAATTTTCGGTTTGAGGTACTTGCAGTAATCTGCAATCTGTTCATCGGAAATCTTTTTCCCGTCAATTCTTATTCGTTCATTGAATTCGACAAGATGTGGAGAAGTATACAGCCCTGTTCGATAACCGGAAGCAGTAAGAATCGCCGCAAGCATGGCAGAGGTTGAACCCTTCCCGTTCGTGCCTGCAATATGAACGGACGGAAATTTTCGTTCGGGATTCCCGAGAAACTCACACAACAGTTGGATGTTTCGGAGTCCGAGTTTGATTCCGAATTGTTGGAGGGAGTAGAGAAACTCAAGCGGATTGGAGTATCGGAGTATTGGAGTTGTGGAGTTTGTAGTTTCGGGTTTCGGGTTTTGGGTTTTCAGTTTCCTGGCTTCAGTTTCCTGTTTCCCGTTTCCTGTTTTCTGTTTCATAAACCGAGCATCAAACATCAAGAATCAAAAATCCTGAATCATAAATCTTAAATCGTTTTTTATAGCCAACTGCTAAGAATAGAATTGTCCCGCTTCGCATCAAGCGCTCCAATCAATTCCGTTACACTGGCAATGTTTGATTTCTCACAGTACGATTTGATTCCATCTGCAATTTTCACTCCGGCTGTCGGGTCAATAAAGTTGGCGGTGCCGACCTGAATTGCCGTCGCGCCTGCGAGGAGAAATTCAATCGCATCTTCCCATGTCATGATGCCGCCGATGCCGATGACGGGAATGTTCACTGCTTGCGATGCTTCATATACTTTAGCAAGTGCGAGTGGTTTGATTGCCGGACCGGAAAGTCCGCCGGTGACGGTTGAAAGTTTCGGTTTCTTTGTTCGAATGTCAATCGCCATTCCGACGAATGTATTGACACAGGAAATTGCATCGGCGCCGGCAAGTTCGGCAGAGCGGGCGAAGTCAGCGATGTGTGTGACGTTTGGTGTGAGTTTAATGATGAGTGGCTTAGTGGTCAGCGGGCGGAGGCGGCGTGTAATTTCCGCAATCATGTCGCAGTTCGTCCCGAAGTTCAAACCGCCTTCTTTTACATTCGGGCAGGAGACGTTAATTTCGTAGCCGTCAATTCCGTTTTCATGTTCAAGGAGTGAAAGCACTTCACAATATTCATCAAGCGTGCTTGCTGCAATGTTCGCGATGATAACTGTATCCAATTCACGCAGGTAGGGAAGTTTCTGTTCGATGAACGCACGGACACCGATGTTTGCCAATCCAATCGAGTTCAACATTCCGCCCGATGTTTCAACGATACGATTCGGCGCGTTCCCGTCACGCGGCTTCAGCGAAAGCGATTTTGTGATGATGCCGCCGAGTTTGGAACCATCAACCAATTCTTTCACTTCATCGCCGTACCCGAACGTGCCGGAGGCGGTCAGGACAGGATTCTTCAGTTTGAGTGAGCCGATTGTTACTTCAGTGTTGGGCATTGGGAAATATTATTGTTTGAACATCAAACACCGGACCCTCTTTACAACAGAGCGAATATTTTTTTTCCTGCTGAACTCGTTCAACCGGACAACCCTGACAAATTCCTATTCCGCACGCCATTGTAGTTTCGAGTGAAACCTCACACGGGATGTTCCTTCGTTGAGCGAGTTCCCCGAGCGCGTTCAGCATGACATTCGGACCGCATGCAAATATTTTCGGCTTGCGTACCTGATGCACTTTCAAATAATTATCAAGCAAAGAAACAACGGTTCCCTTGAATCCGAGACTTGCGTCGTCAGTTGCTGTTTGAATATTTTCAAGAAAGGAGGGAACGATTTGTTCTTTTGTTCGTGCGCCGAGAAATGTTGCAATGTTTTTTTTGCCGCTCAGTTGCCGGGTGAGAAGCGGAAGCGGTGCGACACCAAGCCCGCCGCCGACGAGGAGTGCGGTTTCAAAATTATCATCAACACGGAAGCCATGACCTAACGGACCGAGAACATCAACTGATTCACCGAGTTGTTTGGCAACGAGCGACTGAGTCCCAAGTCCGAACACCTGAAAAATGATTTTTACAGTTTCCTCTTCAACGTGATACACACTGAACGGTCTGCGGAAGAGCGGTTGAAATGTTTCGTTGACTTTGATGTTGAGAAATTGTCCGGCGTTTGCGCTCGCGGCAATTTCTGGAGAACGGAAACCTATGACTATTATATTCGGACCAACGTGTTCAACCGAAGTAACAGGACAGATGGTGTGGAGCATCATGTAACAAAATTACCGATTGAGGTAACCGCCGCCATCATCATCTGTTCCGCCACCGTCATCACCACTATCATCTGATGGTTCTTCGTCAACTGGTTCGTCCTCCAATCCTTCGTCAAGCGGTTCTTCCTCTTCTTCAAGATTTCTATCTCTGCCCCGGTCACGAGGTGCGCCGTATCTTCCTTGCTGTCCTTGCTGTTCTTCCTGCTGACCTTGAGTTTGTTGGGTTCCGCGTTGTGGCTTTTGCGGTTTCGGAATTGCCTGAATTTCTTTTATCTGAACAAACTGATTGATGCTCTCAGGATTTTCCTTTACCGATACACGAGGTTTTGCATCGAGTGCGTAGTCGGATGAAGGAAACGATTCAATCAGTTTTTTATAAATGGATGCCGCGCTATCAAAATTCTTCAGGGAATTTTCATACAGCCACCCGATTGCATACATCGCTTTCATGCTGTACGGCGATTTTGGAAATTCCATTGTTATTGCTTCCAGTTGCTCAATTGTTTTCTTTGCCTGAGTTGAATCAACAAAAAGATTTATTGTGGCATATTTCACTTCTGCCGAGTCAATGTTCTTCACCGTATCTTCGACTTCGCCGAAGTATTTGCTGAGATGTTTCCCGTACTCGCTCTTTTTGAAATCCGAGTGAATGATTCTGTAGAGGGAATCTATCGAACATGTATCATCATCAGCACGATAAATTTCAGCAAGTGTGTAGAGCGAACGGGGGACAAATGGAGAAGTTGGAAACTCGGCAATAACTTTTTCAAACATAATTTGTGCTGAATCATACAGGTGCATATCCAACAGAAACAAAGTTGCTAACTCATAATAGTCTTTTGCTTGAAGCACATCGAGCGAATCAAACGTCAATCCGACACTGCTTTGCTGAGTTGCCGGCTGTGTAGTTCCCTTTTGTGTTTTCGATGTTTCACCAGTTTGTTTGGATTTATCTTTTCCTGTTTTCGGTGCGAGAGTTCCTCGCGAGAGTGGTTCATCGGTTTCCTCTTCTTCGTCATCTCTCCGCTCTGCCCGAATTTGGGCAAGTGTTTTAGCCAATCCTTGTGGTTCGCTCATTTGTGGCGTTTCCTGCACTTCTTCCTGAACCTGTTCGGTTTGTTCTTCAACGTTTTCTTCGGCAACTCCTTCTTCGTTGTGTTGGTTTACCTCTTCATTTTTTTCAGTTTCTGTAATGAGATTTTCTTCTTGTTTGATTTGCTCATCAACGATGGCTGAATCATTCGAAGCCGACTTTTCTATAATTCCTTTTGAAGTATCAAGCAACGACTTCAAAGAATCAGAAAGAACGAGCGAACTATCTTTTTTCAGTGAATCGGTAAGAGCAGATTTTGCCTGTAACTGCTTTTTCTTTTCGATTTCCTTCAAAGAATCTTCGTGGACAAGATAAAAATATAAACTATCGTTCCTCTTGATATTCGTTCGAATTGAGAAGTATTTTGATAAATATTCGGAACGCTTCTTGGCATTCGGGACAATTTCAGAAGTCTGATTTTCGGATTTTGCTTTGTCGAAATATTCCCGCGCTTTTTTGAAATCGCCATAGACTTCTTCCATCAGCAAACCCTGCCGGTAGTAACTACGCGCTGCCGCATCGCTACGTTTGTAGGTTGTATCAACGTACTGGTACATATCGAATGCTTTCGCCGAATCGCCGAGCATAGCATACGCGTTCGCGACTTCGTGGTCAACGAGCGCCTGTTCTTCCGGTTTGAGCGGTTCATCGTTCATATCCTGAAACTTGATAAGCGCTTCTTCTATCTGGTCGGCATGAGTCATCATAATTCCTGAGCGCAGCCGTGAGCGGAACGCTAACGTCAATTCGGGATTAAAATCCAACACACCTGCATATGCTTTTGCGGCAGGGGCATATTCGTTCATCCTATCGTAACACAAGGCAAGTTGATACTGTGCATATGCAAGTACTTCGTTGTTCCCGTTCAGGACGACTGCTTTTTCCAAGTGTTGCGCAACGGAGCGATAATCATGTTGTTTGAAATATATTTGCGCGGCGAGCATTTGTGATTCGATGGCGATATCTTCTTGACCGGCTTCGATTGCCTCAGGAAAAAGTTTTTCAATAATTGCCAACGCCTCGTCCGGCTTGCCGGAAAAAAATAGGGCTTTTGCATTCCATAGTTTTGCTTCCGGCAGTAAATCGCTTTCCGGGAAATTTTGAAATAGTTCGGCAAATTTTCGAATCGCCATTTCCGTTTCACCGAGATGGACTCCTGATTTCCCAATGAGTAAAATTGCGTCATCAACAAGATTACTTTCCGGATAGTACTGAATAAGTTTCGAACACTTTTCAATCACCTTATCGAATTTCGCATTGCCGCCGCCCGATTTGTTCGAAGGTGGCGCAAAGTAATTTGTATCGCGGTCTGTGCGAAGCGCTTTATTCAATTCCATTTCTGCGTCGTCAAATTGCTTCTTCGCGTTGTAGTATGTATTAAAATATGAAGTAGCGCTCTGATAAGTGGAGCATCCCGCAAGTGCGGCAAGCACTAACAGAATGAGACTGAAGCGTAAAACTTTGATTTTGGAGTATTTCAAGAATGTTCCTGTAATTTGTGAGAGGTTTAAAACCTCACATTAAACAGTGAAATGATACAGAAAAATTCCTCGTTTTCCAATAAAAGTTTTGTGTTGTTACTTCCACGATTGAAGGTTCCATGGTTAAAGCGGTGGTCTGTTTCATTGAAAATTTCGGTACAGAAGAAAGAAAAGTGCCACTCACATTGTCGTAAGTGGCACTTTAGGTAAGCAAGGTTACTTTTCTACTTTTTCTTCTGCGTTTGATAGTTTTGATACTGTATGGATTTCTTTCTTGCACGTTTATCTTTGGTTTCATCTTTTAATTCTTTGGAAAACGTCTCAAGTGATTCAAGTTGTTCTTCCAGCATTGGCGCAGCGGCTTGGTTGGAAATCGCGTCGGAAGATTGAATCAGAGAACGGGCTTCTTCTAACATCTGTGTAGCGCCTCCGTCATCGCCTGCATCCAAAGCAACCATTGCCTGTTCGACTTTCCTTGTTGAAAGCGCTACGTCAACTTTCCCTTGAACTTCGATGTTCTTACTTTTGTCTAACTCTGCAATATCATCGGTATAGTAAATCTCGACAGTGAATGTAGGAAATCTTCGTTTGTCAATCTTTCTTGATTCATATTTCAATGTTCCGGTTGCAACACGCTTCGTTCCGTTTCCTTCGGGAATGTTCAGTTCAACAGTCAGGTTTCGGTGCTCATTTCCATATAAATCTCCGAGGTGAATGATTCGAGTTTCGGAATCACGGTTCCAACTGCTTCCGATTACATCGCTCACCGTTACTCCGCGACCAAGTTCGAGTTCGATGAAGGCATTTTGCGCAACGATTGCAGAAAGTCCGCGTAACTCTCGCTCAAAGATTGAAGCAAGTTGGTTGGGGCTTTCGATGTAATAATAATTTCCACCGCCCGACTCAGCAAGACTGAGCATGAGGTTCTCATTGTAATCCAATCCAACACCCATCGTGCTGAGGGAAATAGATTTATTTCGGTAGCTGGAAGCAGTTCGATTTAATTCGCCTGGGTCCGTAATACCTTGGTTCGCAAGTCCATCGGAAAGCAGGATGACACGATTGACCAATTCTTTCGTGACGAACTTTTCTGCCACTTGGAAACCTTCAATCATACCGCCGCCTAAGTTGGTAGAGCCGCGTGGTTCAATTTCACTCACGAGGTTTTTCAGACGACGTTTGTCGCGAACCTGCTGAGGGGTAACAAGCACGTCAACCCGGTCATCATAAATAACCAACGAAAAATAATCTTCTCCGGTTAAGTTATCAATTAAATAGTTGAGAGCAGATTTTGCATAATCAATTTTTCGTGCATCTGCCATCGAACCGCTTCTATCAAGCACGACGGAGAGATTCATGGGTTTCCTTTTGTTTGATTCAACATCGGGGGTGTTGATAGAGATGTCGAGATAAGCAATTCCGCCGCGATGGGGAACGCAAGTTCGATTGAGATCGCCATAGAACTCAATCTTTGGTTTATACGTTTGTCTGATGATGTGTCCGAGTGATTGTCCCTGAATGAAAAGGACAAACAATAATGCGAAAAAAATATATCGTTTCATGATTAACTCCTGAAATTATGTAAATTGTTTATTGCTTGTACCAATAATTCCCGTTGTATGTTCCCGAATCTTTAGAATGTATTTTTCATGTAGGGAAGGGGAACGACAGGGAGTAAAATGACTAAAATCAACCCGAAAAAAATCTTTTCGATTTATTCTCTAAATGATTGATTTTTATGCAATAAATTCTTAGATTTAGACCAATTTTGAGCAAACCGTATCTCAATATAAATACCCTTCGGGTACAGGAAGCCCTCAAAAACTGGTGGAATCGAAAGAATTTCCATTTCAGCTTGCGTGAGGGCATTCTTTTTATGGTCAGTATTTCGTCGCTCGGATTAAGTATTGTTGTCGATGTATTTTGGATTCGCATTATCATGCTGTTTGTCGGCATGGGTTCGGCGATTGCATTGTACATGTTGTTACCGGTTTCCCGGCACGAAGAAAATGAAGATTCAGATTTACCGTCACAGAATTACTCACAACCTGAAAGTTCACACGTGAAGAAAATTGTTTTTGATGACCTTCACTCAGACTATGGAAAACATATCGAGACTGAGCATGAAGAACCTTTCGAAGAATCAGTAACAAGAGTTCAACCGATAAGTGAAGTGAAAAAAAATGAACCGCAAATCATTAACGACATGAATGAAGTACCAAAGGTGATTCCTGAAAAACCCGCTTTGGAAGGGTTTCCAACTATCAAGAAAGAATTAAAACCACCGCGTGAATTTCAGGTGAACGATTTTTTTGATGCGAACTCGGAATTGTTCCGTGATGAAGCAGAACCGCGTGCAGAATTTAATTATTTGTTGAATAAAGTTCTTGCGGCTATTAAGGAAACACTGTTTGCACACACCGTTGGTTTTTTCTGGTCGAATCAGGAAAAGTTACAGATGATTCTTGAAGCGAGAATTACGGACAGCAATTGTTTTATGAACACTCGCCGGTTCAGTCTCGGAAATGATTTGGTGAGCAAAGTAGCGTTTACCGGGAAACCGGAGTTGCTTACTTCCGTGAACCCTGCTTCGGAACTTGAGTTGTTCATGTATTATAATTCGGCATCCGGTGTGAAATCATTTGCGGGCGTTCCTGTGTTCTATACAAATACAACGACAGAACCGATGCCTGAATTTCCCGTCGCAGTTTTGACGGTTGACAGTATCGTTGAAGATGCGTTTGGCGAAGAGACCATCGAGCAACTTGGCAGATTTACCAAGTTGATTTCATCGCTTATTAAAAGTTATACAAGTAAGTACGAACTACTCGTTGAGTCGGAAGTACTTTCATCGTTGAAGAAAATGCAATCGCGGCTTCGTGGTGATTTTACTGTCTTCAGCGTTGTACAATCACTTGCTGAAGAAACCTCGAAATTGGTGAGTTGGGATTTCCTGACCGTTGTGTTGTTTGATGAAACAAAGAACGCATGGAACGCAAAAAAAATAATGAATCGTTCCTATGAACCGTATATCGGTCCGGAACAGGTGATTGAGTTTCCGAACAGTATTGCCGGACATACAATCAAAAATAATCAATTCACGATTGTTGAGAATTTGGAAAAATCGCCGTTGCCGAGATTTTACAAAGAAGAGAAAGTGACAACACAAGGTTCATTTCTTTCGATTCCGATTAGTTCGATGAATAAGTGTTACGGTTCCTTGAACATCGAAAGCCGTGAACCGGCAAATTATTCCCGTCAGGATGTAACGACGCTGACACGACTCACGGAGAGTGCGGCTACAACGCTTGAGATTCTCTATTTGAATGACATAATCAAAGAGCATGTTATCATTGATGAAGTGACGGGAATGTACTCAAAGAAATTCTTCATGCAGAGAATCAATGAAGAGTTACAGCGTGCGGAAGATACGGACGTGGAGTTAGCAATGCTCATGATGTCCGTTGACCACGCGCAGGAAATTTCCCAACGTCACGGCGTTGAGGGATTTGAACGGGTGATAACGGTTCTCTCAAAAGCGCTTCGTTCAAGTATTCGGCCGTATGATGTAGTCGGAAGATTGGATGATAACAAGTTCGGAATTCTGCTCATCAGTACATCGGCAAGTGATGCGCAAATATGGGCTGAAAAAATAAGAATGAACATTGCAAGTTTAACGATTCCGCTTGAAGACAAGAGTTTTTCTGTGACGCTCAGTATCGGCGTATGCGGTGTAGTTCAAGGTATGAAGCGTGAAGAATTATTCGCAAGCACCGTTACGGTACTTCACCGGGCAACGGAAACGGGCGGAAACGCAGTTAGAATTTATTAATACATTAATCATTAAGGAAAAGAAAATACTATGGCAAAACAACAAACCTTTGCAGATAAAGCGGCTAAAGCCGCGGCACAGCCTGGCAAAAAATGTCAGAAGTGTGGAGCAATCAAACATCCTGTTCTCTATGTGAGTTCGGAACCATCGAAACACGGCAGTATCCGTTTCAGTCACAAGCGGATTCAGGTCTGTCAGTGTAACGAAAAAGAAGTATACGCGTAGCAACAACGTTTGCCCGTACATACCGAGTGGCAACATCGGGGTTTTCAAAAACCCCGTTTGTTGTTCTTCATGGTCGAGTTTGATTCGGAAACTAACAGTATTGTAATCCGTATTTATGGTTGCCTATCCCGTTACTGAATTTGAAACTGTGATTGAAAAAGATGGCGTTGTACGATTGCCATCTGAGTTGCAGGGACAGTTCAACACAGGTTCGCATGTTACGGTTCGATTGACATCCGGCGGACTTTCTTCATCACTGAAGAAACTCGGTGTTACAGAAGAAGAGATCGAACGTATAGCACGGCTTCAAATGGAAGAACGGGCAGATGTCGTTCGATTTCTGAAGACGGAAGGAAGTTTGAAACGCAACCGGGAATTTATTCGACGCGCAAGTGAATTGCTTGGGGAACGAACGTGAAAGTACAGAAGGTTGTTCTTCACACGGATATTATTCTTGAGCATGTAATTTCAAACGGAAACGAAACTTCTGTCATGCGGCAAGCAATGCAAAAATATTTCTGTTACACAACAGTATTCAATGCAATCGAGATTTTCTCTCTCGCAAAAACAGCAGTCGAACGAACGGCGGTTGAAGATGCAATGTCCGCTCTGAAGATTTTAGGATTGAATGCGAAAAGCGCTCCGAACTATGCGCCTTTGCTCCAAGGAAAAAAAATGAAACGAATGAACGCGTTAGTTGCCGGATTGTGTTTAGAAAGCAAACTCCCGATTTTCACCCGTCAACTTTCTGAGTTTCGGAAGGTACGAGGGTTAATTGTGCTTACACCAAGCGACATTTTATAAACAATCAACAAAAACAGGAAAATATGTTTTTAGGAAAAGTAGTTGGAACAGTCTGGGCGACAAGAAAGGATGAAGAACTTGTCGGCATGAAATTTCAGGTGGTGAAGCATATTGGGCTTGACTATAAACTGAAAGATACATTCGTTATCGCTGTGGATACAGTGCAAGCCGGCGTTGGCGATGTAGTGTTGGTGTGTAGCGGAAGTTCCGCACGTCAAACCGTTCAAACAAAAAACAAACCTGTTGATGCGGTCATCATGGCGGTGGTTGATACGTTGGATGTAACTGATAAGTGATTGGTTCGAGGTTTCCGGTTAGAAATACTAATCGCAAACCGGAAACCACAAACCATCAACCATAAGAATGTTTTTCGGAAAAGTCATAGGAACCGTATGGGCGACCCGAAAGGACGAAAGTCTTGTCGGGACGAAGTTACAACTTGTTCAGCCGCTCAACGCGAAACGTGAACACGCAGGCGATCCTATTATCGCGGTGGATACCGTGGGAGCGGGACAAGGCGAAACAGTTTTTTATATCACTTCACGCGAAGCAACGATTCCGCTTCGTGTAGAAATGGCTCCGGTAGATGCAAGCATTGTAGGAATCGTTGACAAAATAGATTTAGATACACGACGAACGGAATAGTTACAGAAAAGTTATCACAACATAAAAGAAGAATGGCAAAACTTACAAAACAGATTACGAACAGGGAGAGTCAGTCTCTCGACAAATATCTCCAGGAAATCGGGAGAGTGGAATTACTTACTCCCGACGAAGAAATTGAATTAGCGAAGCGCATCAAAAAAGGAGACCAAAAGGCGCTTGAAAAATTAACGAAAGCAAATCTCCGGTTCGTTGTCAGTGTGGCAAAGCAATACCAAAATCAGGGGTTGTCGCTCGGCGATTTAATCAACGAAGGAAATTTGGGACTTATCAAAGCGGCGAAGCGTTTCGATGAGACGCGCGGATTTAAGTTTATTTCCTATGCGGTGTGGTGGATTCGTCAATCCATTTTACAGGCGTTGGCGGAACAATCGCGTATCGTTCGTCTGCCATTGAACCGGGTCGGCGCGCTCAATAAAATCGGGAAAGCATTCAGTTCGCTTGAACAGGAGTTCGAACGCGAACCGAGCGCAAGCGAACTCGCGGAAGAACTCGATATGTCGCTCTACGAAGTTTCCGACACGCTGAAAATTTCCGGTCGTCATCTTTCGATGGATGCACCGTTTGCTCAGGGTGAAGATAATCGCCTTCTTGATGTTATTCAGGATGAGCGGACGCCGATGCCCGACACGACCTTAATCAAAGATTCGTTGAGCAAGGAAGTTGAACGTGCGCTGAACACGCTCACCGAACGTGAAGCGGAAGTCATTCGTTTGTACTTCGGACTAGGGCGCGAACATTCACTCACGCTGGAAGAAATCGGTGAGAAATTCAAACTCACCCGCGAGCGCGTTCGTCAAATCAAAGAAAAAGCGATTCGGCGATTGCGTCATGCGACGAGAAGTAAACATCTCAGGGCGTATTTGGGATAATTGATATGAATATTCAGGCAAGGAAACTTCATCTTATTGATTGGCTTGTGCAGGTTCAGGATAATTCAGTACTTGAAAAAATTGAGAAACTGAAGAACAAAGCAAAAATAAAAGCGTACGAAAGTAAACTCAAACCGATGAGTAGTGAAGAATTCCTTGCAGATATTCACTTTGCTGAAGTTGATCTTCAACAAAGAAGGCTCATGAGCCATGAAGAATTTGTCGAAGAATCGAGTCACTGGTAAATTTCATGCGCATCAGATGGTCACGTGTTGCGCGAGCAAGAGTTAAAAGTATATTTGATAATACAAATTAAAAGTCTCCTCACAAGTTGCTCATTCAATTAGAAGAAAAATTCAACAAGCAGTGCAACCATTATCCGATTTTCCTTTGATGGGACAGGAAGAGCCATTACTTCGACAGAGAAAGGGAAACTATCGTTATCTGGTTGAAGGAAATTACAAAATCATTTATCGGGTAGTTCGACAAACGGTTATTATTGTGACAGTTTTTGATACAAGGCGTAACCCTGAAAGTCTGCAAGTACAATAATTATTTTTGATTCAATTTAGGAAATAAACTCTTTTGGCAATTCTCCCAATCTATCTCTACGGCTCCGAAGTCTTAAAGAAAAAAGCAAAGCCGGTAACAAAAATTACTGACAAGCATATTTCTCAAATCATGAATATGTTTGAGACGATGCATCACGCGCAGGGGATTGGATTGGCGGCAAATCAGGTCGGAAGTCTGGAGCGGATTATTGTTATTGATGTTTCGGAAGTGGAGGGATACGAAGACATAAAACCGCTTGCGTTGATTAATCCTGAAATTGTTGCCCGTGACGGAAGCGCGACGATGGAAGAAGGATGCCTGAGTATTCCCGATGTTCGCGATGAAGTGGAACGAGCGGAGGGAATCATTGTCCGTTTTAGAGATACAGATTTTCAACAGCAGGAAATGGAAGCACACGATTTGATTGCCCGCGTTATCATGCACGAGGTTGACCACATCAACGGTGTTTTGTTTCTTGACCATCTCACTGCAACGAAAAGAAAATTGCATAAAGAGCAGTTGGATAAAATCAAGCAGGGAGAAGTTGAAACATCATACCCTGTTATTTCAACTGCAACCGTTCCGGCGTAGTAAAACATCAAAGCAATAAGAGACTGAACGATGCGAATAGTTTTCATGGGAACAGCGGAGTTTGGAATTCCGAGTCTCAAACTTCTTGTTGAACAATCGTACCCGATCGTCGGAGTTGTAACGAATGTTGACAAACCTGCGGGACGGGGACAAAAAGTTTCAATTTCGCCCGTCAAAGAATTTGCGCTTCAACACAATCTCCCGCTTTTCCAACCTGCTTCATTAAAAGATTCATCATTCATAGAACAACTTCGAGCGTTGGAGGCGGACATTTTCGTTGTTGTTGCCTTCAGGATTTTGCCCCCCGAAGTTTTTCGATTGCCGAAATACGGAGCGTTCAATCTTCACACTTCCTTGTTGCCGAAGTATCGGGGTGCTGCGCCGATTCAATGGGCAATTATTAACGGAGAAAAAGAGACCGGAGTTACGACATTTTTTCTTGACGATAAAGTGGACACAGGAAATATTATTCTCCAAGCGCGGTTACCGATTCGGGAGAATGAAACAGCGGGAGAACTCCATGACCGGCTTTCAGAAATCGGAGCGGAGATTGTTCTTCACACCGTCCGGTTGATTGAAAAAGGAAATCCCCCGCGTCATCCGCAGGATAATTCACACGCAACTCCCGCGCCGAAATTATTCAAAGAACATTGCATTGTAGATTGGACAAAACCCGCACAAGAAGTTCACAACAGGATTCGGGGGCTCTCACCGATTCCATGTGCGTTCACACTCCATCATGGAAAAATGTTAAAATTATTTCGAAGCAGAATGGTTGATGATGTTCGGGCGGGTTTACCTTCGGAAGTTCTAGTTGCCGATAAACGCCTTGTTCTTTCATGCGGGAGCGGCGCTGTGGAGATTCTTGAACTTCAACAGGAAGGGAAACGGAAAATGTCGGCAGAGGAATTTTTACGCGGCTACAAAATATCAGTCGGGGAGCGGTTAGCAGAATGAGCGATTCACAAATGAAATTGCTGAAAGAAATCGGCGGTATAGTGTTGCTTGCTGTTGCGCTTGCTTTCATTTACAATTATTTTTCTCCCAAAGGTATCTCTCTTATTAGGAAAGAACTGCCAAAAGATACTACTTCATTGACTGAATTATTTTCGACATCAATTCAAGAAGTTGATTCTTCAATAACGGATTCGGTTCACTTCCAACAAGCCGAGCCGGAACAGCCCAAATCAGAACAAGCAGTTGAGAAGAAACCCGTTCAACCAAAACCGAAAGAATCATGGAAAGGAATTAAAATAATTTCTGTTGAGAAGTTTGCTCAGTTGGTGCGCGACCGTCAAACGTTGATTCTTGATGCCCGCGAACCTGACGAATTCAAAAAAGGGCGCGTTCCCGGTTCAATCAATATTCCATATCTGCAAGTTGATAATTACTTTGAACAACTTGCAATGTTCCCGCGCGATACAACCGTAGCAATCTATTGTAACAACCTTATGTGTCCGCTCGGTCGCGGGCTTGCAGAATTTATGGAACAATTGGAATTCAAACGACTACTCTTGTTTGAAGAAGGTTGGGACAGATGGGAACGCGATGAGATGCAGATTGAAAGATAAAAGATTTGAGTTGTGGATGACCGCGTGTTTCCCATTCGTGCAAGGGCGTAGAGTGTAGAGTGTAGAGTGCAGGGGCGATTATGAACACAATCCGGTATCAAGTATTTCACCAATGACGAATGACAAATAACTAATAACAAGAGAATAAAAACAAAAAACTATTTATCGTGCAAAAGTTCTTAGAAAATACAGACACCATATTTCTTTCTCGAACAATTTTAGGACTCGTGTTCGTGATTGCAAGTGTGGATAAGATTGCGATGCCGGAATTATTCGCATCGAATGTTCATGCGTACGGACTTGTGCCGTTTTCGCTGGTGAATATTTTCGCTTTGATAATTCCGTGGGTCGAATTGTTGTGCGGATTGTATCTCCTCGGAGGCTTTCGTGTCCGGGCAAGCGCCGCGTTACTTTCAGTGCTGAATCTCGTTTTCATCATCGCGATCTCGTCCGCCATATTCCGTGGATTGGAAATTAACTGTGGATGTTTCGGCGCGGCAAAATCTTCCATTGTCGGGTGGGATAGAGTTGTGGAGGATATTGGATTGTTGCTCCTTTGCATCCATCTATTTTTCAAACCTGTACCAAAAGCGAAGCCCCTCAATGTTTGAAACTCAGCCTTTGGCTGTTACGGGAGTTCTCTTTATATTCGCGCCACAATCCTGAACACTTCCAACAAAATCATAAATGATGTATGAGAATAGATAGTATCATTCAAGCACTGCTTCCTCATGATGAGAAGTTTTACCAATTTTTTGAAGAATCTGCACAGAACCTGAAAAAGGCGACTGAACTTTTGCAAGTTATTCTTGCTTCCCGTTATGAGGAGCGAATTGCACATGTAGAGCATATGCACGAACTTGAGCATATGGGCGATACTGTGACGCATAATATTTTTGCCGAACTGAATGCGACCTTTGTTACTCCGTTCGATAGAGAGGATATTCATGTGCTTGCCTCTGCCTTGGATGATATAATAGATTATATTGACGGAAGCGCTTCACGGTTTGTTCTCTATAAAATTCATGAAACTCCCCCCGATATGATTCGGTTAGCCAACATTCTTGATAACTCGGTTCGCGAACTCATTCCCGGTATTCGCTCCTTACGAGATCTACGCAATCCCGAAAACCTTCAGAATATTTTAAAAAAAATCAATGAATATGAAAATGATGCGGACGAAGTTTTTCAAAATGCGATAGCCCAATTATTCGAGAATGAAAAAGATGCGATTAAGGTCATTAAACTAAAAGAAATTTATGTCGGTTTGGAAACAGCAACCGACAAATGTGAGGATGCAGCGAATGTGCTGGAAACGCTCCTCATTAAACACGCGTAACAATTCCTCTTATGTTTACCACAGTACTTGTCATCATTTTCATCGCCCTAATTTTTGATTTCCTCAATGGATTTCATGATGCAGCGAATTCGATAGCAACGATTGTATCAACGAGAGTTCTAACACCGCGTAAAGCGGTTATGTGGGCGGCGTTCTTCAATCTTGTCGCCGCATTTATGTTTGATGTTCATGTGGCAAAAACAATAGGGAAAGGATTGATAGATTTAAGTCTTATCGCCCCGGGTCATTACGTAATTATGAGTGGCTTGATTGGCGCTATTGTTTGGAACATCATAACGTGGTATTACGGAATCCCGACAAGTTCATCTCATGCACTCATCGGCGGGTACGCAGGGGCCGCAATTGCAAAGGCAGGTATTGGAACCATTCTTTTTTCCGGTTGGATAAATACGCTCATGTTCATCGTTATCGCTCCATTTCTCGGTTTGATTATGGGATTTACTCTTATGGCAATTCTCATGTGGATGTTTCATGGTCGTTCCTCAAGCAAAATTAATAATGTATTTCGAAAACTACAATTGGTCTCTGCCGCGTTATACAGTTTGGGACATGGAACGAATGACGCACAAAAAACCATGGGGATCATTACCGGTTTGCTTGTTACGGTTACCGCATCTAATGCTCTCGACCTTCCTGAATATTTTCGGGTATATGAGTTTCATGTTCCGTTGTGGGTGATTTTGCTTTCTCACTTTGCCATTGCTATGGGAACATTATTCGGAGGCTGGCGCATTGTAAAAACGATGGGTCAAAAAATTACAAAACTCAAAGCGTCTGGTGGATTTTGTGCTGAGACTGCCGGAGGATTAACGCTTCTCATCACTGCCTGGTTTGGAATTGCTGTCAGTACTACTCATACAATTACAGCGGCAATCATGGGAGTCGGAGCGACGAAACGACTCTCCGCTGTTCGCTGGGGTTTAGCCGGTAACATCATCATCGCGTGGATTCTCACTATTCCCGCCTCAGCGTTAGTTGGCGCTGTTTCGTACTACATCGTCCATCTCTTTTTATAAAATAGATTTATCTCATTTTAAAACACAAGAGAAAATTTTATCCCGTTTCCCTTGAGTTGAAGAATCATTGTTGATTCTTCTTTTCGTTTCTCATGAAGTTTCACCACCGCATTTCCTGTTACCATCCCAATCGCCGCGCCAAGAAAAATATCCGATGTCCAGTGAACGTCCGTGTACACACGAGAAAGCGCGGTAAGTGTGGCGAGTGAGTACAGTCCGATAGTTGCGTACTTATTTTTTATTTGATATGCGAGAACGGTTGATAGAGCAAATGCCGCTGTGCTGTGTCCCGAAGGGAGCGAAACATATTCTTCGGCAAATTGAATTCCTTGAAATTGTGTTGAGCCATCATTTGTATATGGACGGCTTCTCCCGATGATGACTTTCAGCGTGTGAGTGATTGCGGCGGAAAACGCGAGCGACTCGAACACCATCAAGCCGGTGGTTCTCACTTCTTTATTCTTTGAAAATAATCCAACGCCATAAATCCCCGCCGAAAATCCCACACCGAAAAATGTTTCTCCATAGATTCGACTGATATCTGCAACATCATTCCCGAACAATGTTTGATTTCGTTGAGCAATGGAACGGACTTCGTCATCAAGAAGGAAGAGTGTCGCGGTACTTCCAATAACAATTCCTGTTACTAACAAATCGTTTTCTGAAAAATGTAAGGGAGATGAGAAAAAACTTCCCGCATCTGAAAAGAATAACTTCGTATCAGAGAGAACGGTTGGAAGATATTTGAACGATGAAGAATCTTGTTGAGCCGACAAAGGTCGGGTGAGAACAATGCCACAGAGGAACATATACACACAAAGACGGGGAAAATTCATTTGTCAATGCCCAACGCCCAAAACTCAAATCTCATGTCTGTCAAGGTTGTTTTCCGTGCGTGTATTTGATGACTTCCGCTTTCTCAATAGTTACCATTCCTCCGCATCCGACACGTTCAAACAATTCATCAACAACAGGAATGAACTGTTTTATCTTTTCCTCTGTGTCAACAATTTCGATAACAATGGGGAGGTCTTGAGAGAGTTCAAGAATCTTTGCAGTGTGAATGACCCGACTTGACGCACCGAATCCTTCCACGCCGCGAAGAACTGTAGCGCCTGCCAATCCGAACTCTTTGGCTTTTCTGACAATGACATCGTAGAGCGGTTGGTGTTCAACGTGGTCCCGTTCACCTAAAAAAATTCTTAGCAGTTTTCCTTCACTGGCAAGTTTCATTTGTTGTTCCTTCGATTAAAGAATTTTTCCAAGTATCATTCCAAGATGTGTCGCTCCGAGACAGAGTGCAACACTGCCGATAATATTCAATCCTGCGTTCAGGAATTCAGCATCTTTCAACATCATAATTGTCTCATAACTAAATGTTGAGAACGTTGTAAATCCTCCAAGAATTCCGATGGTGAAAAAAATTCTCAGCGACGGGTTGACAAGAAATCGTTCTTCAAACATTGTCATCAACATTCCGATGAGCAGGCAACCGAGGATATTCACTGTGAGAGTTCCGTAAGGAAAACTACTCCCCAAAAACCGATGAACGAAATTCGACAGTGAGTATCGTGATGCCGCACCAATTCCTCCACCCAATGTTACGAAGAGAATGTTTGAGATTTCCTGCTTCATTTTGGTGATTAGTTAATTCGTGAGTAGTTAATTGGTGCGAAGTGAATTTCTCATCTTCAAAATTTCATATCCCAAATCCCACATCTCACATCGTTTTCGCGGCTTGAAGTGTGTTCTTCAAGAGCATTGCAATCGTCATGGGTCCGACTCCGCCGGGAACGGGAGTGATTGCAGAGGCGATCTGTGAGGCAGAAGCGAAGTGTACATCGCCGACAGTTCTGTATCCGTTTTTTGCAGATGAATCTTCAATCCGATTGATGCCGACATCAATCACGACGGCGCCGGGTTTGAGCATTTCCCCGGTGATACTTTCCGCTTTGCCGATTGCCGCAATCAAAATATCCGCCTGCTTGGTGAAGTATGAAATGTCTTTCGCTCCTGTGTGAGTAATAGTAACGACAGCGTTCGCTCCCCGTTGTTTTTGCAAAAGAATATTCATCACCGGTTTACCGACGATGTTACTTCTTCCGACAACGACGACATGTTTTCCTGACGGGTCGTTTCCGCTTCGAATAAGAAGTTCCTGAACTCCGAGAGGAGTGCAGGGCTTCAGACAATCTTGTCCCGTAACTAATCGCCCGACATTGATGGGATGAAATCCATCCACATCTTTTCGATAATCAATCGCGTTGAGTATTCGTTCTTCATTGATGTGCTTTGGTAAAGGAAGTTGAACAAGAATTCCATGTATCTTCGTGTCATGATTAAATTGTTCTATCAAACAAAGAAGTTCGTGTTCAGAAGTTTCGACAGAAAGTTTTTCTGTCACGGAATAAAATCCAACTTCATCGCACGCTTTCCCTTTCATCTTCACATACGATTGTGAAGCGGGATTCTCGCCCACAAGAATGAACGCAAGTCCCGGAACAATTCCTCGCTCAGTCTTCAGCCGCTCAGTTTCCTGTTTAACTTCGCTCCGAATTTCTTCAGCGATTCTCTTACCGTCTATTATTTTCGCAGACATAAAAAATTGGTTAGTGGTTAGTGGTTAGTGGTTTGAATTTCACTACAAACCATAAAACTGTAACCTCAAACCTGAAACCTCTAACCATTATAGAAACTTTGGATAAATAAAACTCTCAAACTTCAACGCCTTTCCGGTTTCGACATCCGCTTGCACGTAAACGCCGCAGATATGGTTATCGTTCGTTGCCATTTCATATTTGAACGGCGTTTGCAGGATTTGCCGCTTCAATGCAATCTCGGTTTTCATTCCGATGACGGAATCGTACGGACCGGTCATGCCGACATCGGTGATGTACGCAGTTCCTTTCGGCAGTATCCTTGCATCGGCGGTTTGGATGTGTGTGTGCGTGCCGACAAGCGCCGAAACTTTTCCATCGAGATGCCAACCCATTGCAATTTTTTCCGCCGTGGCTTCAGCGTGCAAATCAACAAATATCACCTTTGTCTGCTCGCGCATTTTTTCCACAGCCCATTCCGCTTTGTGAAACGGACAATCAATCGGTTGCATGTAAATTCTTCCCTGAATATTCAGCACGCCGACTTTTCCTTTCTCTCCCAAATCATACACCACAAAACCGTTGCCGGGGTTTTCGGATGGATAGTTCAACGGGCGGAGAACATTTCTATTTGAAGCGAGGAGTTTTTTCGCTCCCCAATTGTCCCACAGATGATTGCCGGTCGTAATCACCTGCACACCGAGTCCGAATAACTTCGCGGCAAGTTTTTCATCAATCCCTTTTCCTTCGTCAAGGTTTTCTCCGTTGGCGATGCACAAATCCACGCTATATTTTTGGATATAACTTTTGAGGAGTGTCTCGGTAATTTCGAAGCCGGGCTTTCCGACAATATCGCCGATGAATAAAATGTTGAGGGTTTGGGGCATGAAACTTTCAGATTGTTGATAATTCGTGTCGAATATATCGAAATTTGCCCTGACAAAAAATTTTTCTATCTTATGCCATCAAAAAATGAATTGTCTCTAAAATTTCATTTATCGTCATGCCGAATTCAGTTCGGCATCTGTTTTTCTACAAGTGAAACAGATTCGGAACTTCGTCAAAATGACGAACGAAATTTCCGGGATACTCATTCGTTCTTTTTTATGAACGTTGTTTGTTGAACAATGCAGGATTGAAATGTCAGAAACTGAAACCACACCCGCAACAGGCGGGCACGCACACCATGAAACCGCAACTACTTCTCTTTTACCACTCGATGATTTTGGAATCTCCGTCCATAAAAATACGCTGAAGCGATGGTACCAACTCATGCACCTCGCTCGTCTGCTCGACCAAAAAGCCGCGCTCTATGTTAAGCAGGCAAAAGGATGGTCGTACCATGCGGCGTGTTCAGGACATGAGGGGGCGCAACTCATGCTCGGACTTTCGTTCCGGCAAAACAAGGATTTTCTTTTCCCCTATTACCGCGATTTGATGACCTGCCTCGCCGCAGGATTAACCGTCGAAGAAATCATCCGCAACGGTTTATCGAAAGCGACGGATGTTGCTTCAGGCGGACGGCACATGAGCAATCACTTTGCAAAACCATCTATCAGAATTCAAAACGTTTCTTCCGTAACGGGTAATCATACGCTTCATGCAGTCGGTGTGGCGCGGGCAATAAAAAAATATGAAGGGGATGAAATTGCCTTTTACAGTTCCGGCGATTCGGCAATCTCGGAAGGATACGTCTATGAGGCAATCAGCGGCGCGGCGCGGGAGAAACTTCCCGTCGTGTTTGTCATACAAAATAACAGGTACGGAATTTCCGTTCCGATTGTCGAGCAGGCGGCGAACGAATGTGTTGCCGATAATTTTGTTGGATTTAAGAACTTGAAAATTGTCCGCGTTGACGGAACAAACGTATTCGATTGTTGGCGCGGGATGCAGGAAGCGCTCGATTATATTCAGACGGGTGAAGGTCCGGCAATCGTTCATGCGGATTGTGTACGATTGCAATCGCACAGTAACTCCGATAAGCATGAGTTGTACCGCTCCGTCGAAGAGATAACGGAAGCGCAACTCTCCGACCCTGTAAAACGATTTCGGAATTATCTTCTCACGCAAGGCGAATTGACAGAGAAAGAAATTCTAAAGATTGAGGATGAAAACGCGAAGACAGTGGAAGCCGCCGCAATCAAAGTTGAAGCGGAACCTGACCCCGACCCGAAAACCGCGCTTCAGTTTATTACTCCCGAACCATATGAACACGCTCACGAAGATGACCCGGCTTCTGTGAATCAGGAGAGTCCGTCGTTCACGTTGCGTGAAGCAATCAACGAAACGTTGAAAGAAGAATTTCGCCGCAACCCGAACACGTTTTTGTGGGGACAGGATGTTGCCTCGAAAGATAAAGGAGGCGTGTTCAACGTTACGAAAGGAATGTTGCAGGAGTTTAGCAGTCGCCGGATTTTCAACGCTCCGATTGCGGAGGATTTTATTGTCGGAACTGCCAACGGTTTCTGCCGTTACCGTGATGATATTTGGGTGGTGATTGAAGCCGCTCAGTTTGCCGATTACATTTGGCCCGCAATGGAAGCGCTCATTGAAAACTCACACGAGTATTACCGCTCGAACGGTCAGTTCGTACCGAACATTGTTATGCGTCTTTCTTCCGGCGGATACATCGGCGGCGGGTTGTACCACTCGCAGAGTGTTGACGGAATTTTTGCATCGCTTCCCGGTTTCCGTGTTGTTGTTCCTTCGTTTGCCGATGATGCTATTGGTTTGATGCGAATGGCAATGCGAAGCCGCGGGCAAACATTCTTTCTCGAAAATAAATTTATCTACAATCAATTTTTTACAAAATCTCACAAGCCATCCTCCGACCATGTTGTTCCGTTCGGGAAAGCGCGTGTACGTCATGAAGGAAACGACCTGAGCATTATCACGTGGGGTACGCCTGTCCATTTTGCAATGCGTGTTGCACATCGCCTGCACGATGACCACAACATCAGTGCGGAAGTAGTTGACTTGCGTTCGCTGAAGCCGCTCGATGTTGAAGGAATTCTTGCATCAGTAAAAAAGACAGGACGACTGCTCGTTGTTCACGAGCATCCGATGTTTGGCGGGTTTGGCGGGGAAGTGGCAAGCATCGTAGCAGAGAAAGCGTTTCACTATCTCGATGCGCCAATCATGCGTGTCGGCTCGAAAGATTCTCCCGTTCCGTTCTCACGTATTCTTGAACATGAAGTGCTTCTTCAGGAACAGGATATTTTGGATGCCGCGTTGAAGTTGGCAGCGTACTGAGATTGTTTGTTGTTAGATAAGTGTAGTCCACTCGCAAGTGGACTACACTTTTTTTATTTAAGCGGAAAAATCAATCCCGCCCGTAGCGAAAATAAATTCGGGTGTTTCGATACCGTCAATTCCGGTGTAGCATAGAGGAGTGCGTCGTGAGAAATTCTTGTCATCACCGACATCCCGAATCCTGCCACAAAATAATTTTCTGTTTCCGATGCATTTGAATTGATTCTCGGATAAGCATCGGAGTATGTTGCCCGGTGATTGGAAAGCCGGAAGAACGGCTGAAACTTCACGTCGCCTCGTACTTTCAAATCACGATACATCGTCCCGCCGAAAGAGAAAATGTTTGAACTCAATGTTGTGTTTGTCCTGTCGAGAACTTCCGAACTGTAATCAGTTTGGTCGTAACCGATGTGAAGTGAAATACTGAGCGGAATGGAATCGTTATCCTGTTTGAGAGGGAAGAATGAGAACTTTGCCGCAAAGGTTGTCGCATTCAGAGTTGAACCGAAGTATGTCGCTTCGGGGTCGAGCGCGCCCAAACTCAATCCAAAATCAAATGTTCCGTCAAACACAAACCCGCCGGAAAAATTGTAGCCGGTGAGTTCACTGCTGTGCAAGTATGCGCCATCAAGATACGCGGCGTTTGTTTCTTTGTTGACAAGCGAACCTTGACCGAACATAAGAGTTGAGGAAAATAGGAAGGACAAAATAATGATTGAAATTTTGTAACGCATAGGAGTTCCTTTGATAATTGTAACAAACAAGACAGAGAAGGATGCCGTATTGTCCGATTCATTAAATGAGATCGTTATACAACGGTGAATTTTCTAAAAGACATGAACTGTGATGTACTGTAAGAATGTCAATACGTTTTTCATTGACGATGCGATAGACTATTCTATATTTTCCCTCGATAATTTCTCTAATCAATTCGTTGGCAAATTCGGGAACAGTTCTTCCCGCTTTTGGAAATGTTTCCAAAATATCTGCCGCGGTAAATAGTCTTGCAATCATTAACTTAGCATAACGATACGAATCGTTCGAAATATATTCAGCAATAGAATCCATATCGTCGAGAGCTAAGTTAGTCCATTTTACAGTAACCATTTACGAAGCTTCTGAACCGCTTCTTCTTTTGAGTTAACTAATCCCGCTTCTGATTGTTGCAAACCCCTTTCTACCTTTTCAGTGAAAACGAGATAATCAATCAGTTGGTCAACTGTAAATTGCTCGGGAAGTTTTTCTATGGTCGTTTGAAGTTGAGTTTTGGTTAGCATTGACTTCGTTTTTTCTTACAATAAAATTGAGTTGATTGAATGTACAATGTTTTTTCTGTTGAACAAATTTTTATGTGAATGTGCGACTCACTTATTTCATAAATTCCATAAATATTGGTAATGCAATTTATTCTTTTTATGAGAGTGAGTCGCACATAAATTTCATCCCCCCGCAATCGCCCCAATAATCATAAATGGTTCTTTTCCTGAAGCAATTGCATCAGGGAGCGGGAGGTCGGGCGATTCGAGGGAGAAATCTTCTTTGCATGCGAAGAACCGGATGAACGGTCGTCGTTGCAATGTAACGTGGTCACGGATAGTTCCTCGCAACACAGGATATTTTGTTTCAAGCGCATCGAGGATTGAGCGTTGTGTCACCTGACCGTTAAGTTCAAGTATCACTTCCGAATTAACTTTTGCCAATGTCCGAAGATGAGCCGGTATTACAACACGAATCATGGCAACGTCTGGACTTCAACTGAAAGGACAGCGGGTAAATCGCGGACAATTGGTTTCCAATTATCTCCGCCATCGGGCGAGCAATAGACTTGTCCGCCTGTTGTTCCGAAATAGACGCCGCATGAATCAAGCGAATCAACACACATCGCATCGCGCAAAATGTTCACGTAACAATCGCTTTGTGGTAAGCCATTCGTCAACGGTTCCCAATCGTTGCCACCGGTTTTACTTCGATAGACTCTCAATTTTCCTTCCGGCGGATAATGTTCCGAATCGCTTTTAATCGGGACGACATAAATCGTTTCCGGTTCGTGTGCATGAACATCAATCACAAAACCAAAATCTGTCGGCAGGTTTCCGCTTACTTCATGCCAGTTTTCTCCGGCATCGTCTGTGCGCAAGACATCCCAATGTTTCTGCATATACAATGTATTCGGTTTCGCTTTGTGCATCGCGATGCGATGAACACAATGTCCGATTTCTGCTGTCGGGTCAGGCATGTAGTTCGAAGATAATCCTTTCGTGATTGGCTTCCATGTTTTGCCGCCGTCATCGGTACGGAATGCGCCAGCCGCTGAAATAGCGACATACATTCGCTCGTGATTTGTGTGGTCTAATAAAATTGTATGAAGTCCCAAGCCGCCCGCGCCCGGAGCCCAATTCGGTCCGGTTCCATGTCCGCGCATTCCGGAAAGTTCGTGCCACGTTGTTCCGCCGTCGGTTGTTTTGAACATCGCCGCATCTTCAACACCGGCGAAGACTGTTTCTGCATCGGTGAGGGATGGTTCGAGATGCCAAACACGTTTGAATTCCCAAGGATGCTGAGTGCCGTCATAAAATTGATGTGTTGTCAACGGCTTTCCTGTTTCGGGTGAAGTATCATACACAAACATATTGCCGGTCCCTTTCGGCATTCCGTCGGGTCCCATGAGGTCTTCGAGTTTCGTTCCCGTAGGATAAAATGTTTTACCGCCATCATCCGAGCGTTGAATGAGTTGACCGAACCACCCGCTTGTTTGCGAAACATAAATCCGGTTTGGGTCAACCAACGAACCTTTCATGTGATAAATTTCCCAGCCGCCGAAATGCGGACCGTTGACTTCCCATTTCTCGCGCTTTCCATCCGATGTAAGAATGAACGCGCCTTTTTTTGTACCGACTAAAACTCGAACCGAACTCATAAATATTTTCCTTAAATGTAATTTGTAAGAACATGAAAAATGATGGTGATTATACGAGGAATCATTTATTTAAGCAAGTCTATTGGTTATTCGTCAATAGTCATTTGTCATTTGGATGATTTAGGTGATTGGTGATAGGTGGTAGGAATGAAAAAGACTGTAAACAGAAAATCCTTCTTTTGTTTTTCGTCTATATGATAGGTATTTTTGTCCGCCTCAATTAATCTCAACTATGGAAAACGAATATGAGTACCTCTTCGAATCTTCTATCAATCACTCCACAAGAGTTTGTTCTTTTCCTGAAACAGCAGAATATCCGGCGATGTTATTTTGTGTTTGATTCAAAAACAAAAACAGTTAAATCCTCACATCTGGCATTGAAGCACATTGCAGAGTTCTTTCAATCAGATACACGGGATTTTAACACGCACGAGGGAATTTTTCTTCAAGTCAGCGACAAACATGATACACTTCAAGGCGCGTTTGTTCATCGAACATGGCGCGGGCAAGCGGCGGGCGGAGTGCGGTATTGGAGTTATCATACGATGGAAGAATATCTACGGGATGGTCTCCGGCTTGCAAAAGGTATGACACATAAAAATGCTCTCGCCGGACTTTGGTGGGGCGGTGGAAAAGGAGTCATGGCGCACAACCCGAATGTTGAGAAGTTCGATGAAAATGCGCGCAGTGCGTTGTATCAGGAATTTGGTGAGATGATGACCTCGCTTCAAGGTTGTTACGTAACGGCGGAAGATGTCGGAACACATGTTGCAGACATGGCTAATGTTTTTTCCAAGACACGTTTTACAACGTGCATTCCGCCGTCGCTTGGCGGAAGCGGGAATCCTTCTGTGCCGACTGCGCGTGGCGTTGTTTGTGGAATGGAAGCCGCATTAGAATTTCTCGGTGAAAAAGGATTGGAAGGAAAAATCGTTGCCGTTCAAGGGATGGGAAATGTTGGCGCACCGCTTATCAAATTTTTGTTTGAAAAGAAAGTCGAAAAAGTTATCGCATGCGATATCAATCAAAGATTAGCCGGGCAATTGACACAAGAATTAGCCGGGAAGAATTTCGTGGCGAAGGTTGTTCCACTCTGCGACCATAATTTCTTTGCAACCGAGTGTGATATACTTTCTCCGTGTGCAACTGGCGCTGTGTTGAATCTGAAATCCATTCCGCTCATCAAAGCAAAAATGGTGTGCGGCGCGGCGAACAATCAACTCGAAGACCATGTGCGTGATGATGCTGCGTTATTTCAACGCGGGATAGTGTATGTGCCTGATTTTCTCACGAACAGAATGGGAATCGTAACATGCGCAAATGAGCAGTACGGTTACGTCAACAACGACCCGGCAATCGAACAGCACCTTAATAAAGATTGGGAGTTTTCAATTCATCAAGTTGCATTGAAGGTGTTGAGGGAATCGAAGGCAATGAACGTTCCTCCATCAAGCGTTGCCTTAAAAATGGCAGATGAATTATCGTTCGTTCCTCATCCGATTTTTGGTCACCGTGGTCAGGAAATTATTGATTCGCTTGTAGCAAACGGTTGGGAACGAAGTTGACGCGTAAACAATCAAACAAAAAGAAAGCAGAAGTAACGCTGCCAATGTTTTGTGATTTTACATGTCGGCATGCAGAGTTTGCTGAGAAAGATTCGGTTGGAGCGTGTCGGAGAGAACAAGCGGTGTATTGTACATTAGAGAAAAAGTACAATAACAAACACGCGAAATGTTTGGTAAAAAAGTAAAGTCCGGTACCAAAGGCATGACTTAACATTTGGAACCGGACTTTACTGAAATTCTACACTCGAAAAAAGAAATCCTAAACAATTACTAATTCCGAAAATCTAAACCGTTACCGAATTCAGTTTGAGGTTTAGAGTTTTGGATTTGTTTCGTTTTTATGATTTCGAGATTCGGATTTTTTCTGACGGTTATTTTATTTCGAGAAGTTCAACTTCAAAAATCAACGTTGCATTTGGTGGAACTGACTGTCCTGCGCCACGTTCACCGTAACCCAATTCGGCAGGAATGTACAACATGTATTTTGAACCAACAGTCATGTATTGCAATCCTTCAGTCCATCCGGGGATAACACCGTTGAGCGGAAATGTTGCAGGTTCACCGCGGTCAACTGAACTATCAAATTTTGTTCCGTCAATCAACGTTCCCGTGTAATGAACAGTGACAGTTTTATCGGCAGTCGGTTTTGCACCGCTTCCTTCTTTAATAACCTTGTACTGTAGTCCGCTCGCAGTCGTAACGACTCCTTCTTTCTTTTTGTTTTCCTCTAAAAACTCGACGCCCTTCTTTTTATTCGCTTCTCCTTTTGCGGCGGCTTCTGCTTGTTGTTTTTTCATCAGATCCATTCGCCATGCGGTCAGACACGCCTGTGCCTGTTCATCTTTGAGGAGAAGTTTCGTGCTATCAAAAAAATCCATCAACCCTTGTGCGATAATTTTGGTATCCACATCAAGCGCTTGTGCTTTGATGTTGCGCCCGATGTCCATTCCGAGACTGTAACTGACGCTGTCTTTGTTTGATTTGATTTCTACTTGTTGTTGTGTATTGCCTTGACATGCCATAAGAATAAGACTTGCACATGCCAGCCAGAGGATTTTCATTCTATTGTCCTTGTTGATTGTAAAAAAGGCAGGTAACCTGCCGAAAATTAAGCGGACAAAAATACTATTTTTGAAATCCATATCCTAAAATGGTTGATTCCTCAGCAAGAATCTCCTATATTCACACGTTTTATTTCACATTGGAAGATTTCATTTATGATGAATTACATTTGGCTCTCGTTGATTGTTATCGGGATACTTGTCGCAGTTGGAACGGACATCGGCGAGATGTCATCGAACAAATATCAGAATGGAGAGGAATTGGAAGTAACTCTTCAATTGCCGAATGATGTAACTATCATCGAGCCGAATAAAAAGTATGACTGTACCATTTTACTCGATGCGCGTGATTATCAATCAGCGTATGGTGTTTCTTTGGCGAGTGAACGAATCGCACAGAAAGCGGAACTGTTGACAAGTTCGGGCGAACAGGGTGCGCTCCACATTTTCCCGGATGAACATACTCCTGTACTTTGGAAAGATATTTTCAAAGCGCAACGGAACACGGAGTATCTTCTTGCTAAAGTACGAATTGATGGAACAAATCAAACCGCAGTTGTTATGTTTGACCCGGTAAAATTTGTCAGAGTAAGTCAGGTAACAAACGACGGAATCATCAAATATGCAAAGACGGCAGTTGAACTTGCGCTTGGTTTAATCGGTATCATGGCGTTGTGGCTTGGCATTATGAAAATAGCAGACCAATCGGGACTCGTCAGCAAACTTGCCACACTCTTGAAACCTGTCACCACTCGACTCTTTCCTGATGTTCCCGCCGACCATCCTGCAATGGGAGCGATGATAATGAATATCTCATCGAACATGCTCGGACTTGCAAACGCCGCAACTCCATTCGGATTGAAAGCAATGGAAGAGTTAAACAAACTCAACAAAAAAATCGGAACTGCAACAGATGCAATGTGTACGTTTCTTGTGATTAATACGAGTAGTGTACAACTCATTCCCGCAACGGTTATTGCAATTCGTGCGGCGTCAGGTTCTTCGAATCCGACGGAGATATTGGGTCCTGTTATCATTGCTACCACGGTAAACACAACCGTAGGAATAATCGTTGTAAAAATTCTTTCAAGATTCCGAATATTTAAGAAACAATTAGATGAAGCGGTGAGCGATGAGCAGTGAGCAGTGGTTTGTAGGTAAATATTCTCCGATTTATTCAGGAAAGCCCTATGTTTAGATTTGAAAAACTTGAAGTTTGGAAGAAGGCATCTGTTGTTACAGAAGATCTTTTTGATTTGTCAGAAATATTAGATGAAAAGAGGAAGTACAGGTGGGCTGAACAACTTCGTTCAGCGGCGATGTCAATTACGAATAATATTGCAGAAGGTTCAGGCAGTACATCAAAACACGAATTCAGGCAGTTTTTGAATTTTTCTCATCGTTCAGTTTCCGAAACCGCGAATATTATTATCATCTGTCATCGCCGTAATTACATCACAGACCAACAACGACTTGACTTTCTCAACAATCTTGAAGAAGTAAGTCGGATGATTATGGGGTTTTCTAAATCACTATGAATCACTGCTCAGTGCTCACCGCTCAAAGCTAAGGAACTTTTTATGGAAACCTTTGTATCAATCATTCAAACGATTTCAGTCATTGCAATCCCCGGCTTGGTGTTGTTTATAGTTGTATATGGCGCAATCAAGAAAGTAAAAATCTACACTGCATTTGTAGAAGGTGCGAAGGAGGGATTTGATGTTGCAGTCAGAATCATTCCGTACCTTGTTGCAATGCTTGTAGCGATTGGTATATTCCGTGCAAGCGGCGCGATGGATTTTTTATTTATGATTCTCTCACCGATAACAAACTTCATTGGGATGCCATCCGAGACATTACCGATGGCGTTGGTGCGTCCGCTCTCCGGTAGCGGAGCGCTTGGCGTAATGTCTGAAACATTCAAAGCACACGGTGCAGATTCGCTTATTGGAAGAATGGTTTCTGTTATGATGGGAAGCGGGGAGACGACGTTCTATGTATTGGCGGTGTATTTCGGTGCGGTCGGTGTAACGAAAACCCGGCAAGCAGTTCCGGCAGGAATCATAGCGGATGTAGTTGCAATTCTCATGTCGGTGTGGCTTGTAAACGCGATTTGGGGCTGAAATTCCTTGCTTTTCCATCGAACTTTGTCTATATTTTTCCGCTTTTATTCTGAATTCGACAAAGGTCTGATGAGTATTCATCTTCTGTATTCCAAATTTGACACGACTGTTTCACGAACAGTTCATCGTGTTCATCAACATAAATTATTTTCTGATTCGTTTCATCGTACAACATGTTCACGTAAGTTTATAGCAGCAACCGCTCAACCGAAAATCTTCGTTCGATAATCTGAGAAGTCTCCTATGAATTTTCTGAATAAGTTAGTTGTCAAAGCAGTTCCCTTAGTTCCGAAATCCATTGTTAGAAAGTTTGCAGGTCGTTACATTGCCGGTGAAGAAATCTCCGATGCTGTTCGCGTTGTCAAACAGTTGAACAGCCAAGGGATGATAGCGACGCTCGATGTGCTTGGTGAAAGCATCACAATGCGGGAAGAAGCAACATCCGCGACCGAGATGATTATCGAGGTTATCAAAACAATTGAGAAGGAACAACTTGATTCGAATGTTTCCATCAAGTTAACTCAGTTAGGATTGCAACTTGATAAAGTATTTTGCTTGGATAATGTTCGACGAATTGTTCAAACGGCGAAAGAACGGAACAATTTCGTTCGGATTGATATGGAAGATTCTTCCTGCACCGATGACACGATTTGGGTGTACAAAGAAATCCGAAAGCAGTTTGATAATTCGGGCATTGTTCTTCAAGCGTATTTGAAACGAACAGAAACAGATGTCGTCTCGCTGATGCAGGAAGGATTAAGGAACTTTCGCCTGTGCAAAGGCATTTATGTAGAGCCAGCTGAAATTGCATTCAAACAAAAAGATGAAATTAACAAAAACTTCATGCGTGTCATTGAAGTGATGCTGAGAGAAAAAGCCTACGTTGGCATTGCAACACACGATAGTGACCTTGTAGCCGGATCATACAAGGTAATTGAAAAGATGAAATTACAAAGGCACGAATACGAGTTTCAAATGTTGCTTGGCGTGCGCCCGGAACTTCGGGCGAAAATTTTGAAGGACGGTCATCGCCTTCGTGTCTATGTTCCGTTCGGAAGACAATGGTATCAGTATTCGATTCGACGATTCAAAGAGAATCCGCAAGTGGCAGGTAATGTTTTTAAGGCGTTGTTTTCAAAAAGTGTACAGTAATTTACTGTTTCCGGTTTACTGTTTCCTGTTTTCAGTTTTTACAGTTATGTGAATGGCTACAATTAAAAGGTTTGAAGATATTGAAGCATGGCAGAAAGCGAGAGTGTTGTGTCAGGAAATTTATGCCGTTTCACGAAACGGACAGTTTGCTAAAGACTTTGCGTTGAGAAATCAGGTATGTGCTTCAAGTGGTTCTATCATGGATAACATCGCTGAAGGTTTTGAGCGTGGCGGACGAAAAGAATTCATCCAATTTTTAGGAATTGCAAAAGGTTCTGCCGGTGAAGTGAAATCTCAATTGTATCGAGCCAAAGATTATTCGTATGTTGACGAAAATGAATTTGACAAACTGTACAAACTCACTGATGAGATTTCAAAGATGATTCACGGGCTCATCAACTATCTGACCAATTCAAGTATCAAAGGACAGAAATATAAAGAGTAGTAAACCGTTTCCGGATTTCTGTTTCCTGTTATTATCAACAGAAAACAGGAAACTGTAAACTGTAAACTAACCATGAGTATTAAAAAATAGAGAATTCAAAAACAGAATTAATCACTAATTTATAGAAGAGAGAATTTATGGCTGAACAAAAACCACAATTCAAACCATTTGTCCCTGCCGAGACGAACCTGAAAGAGTTCACGATGTCTGCGCTCTTTATCGGGCTTATCATGTGCGTGGTGCTTGGTGCGGCGAATGCGTATCTCGGTCTCAAAGCCGGTATGACAATCGCTGCAACGTATCCTGCCGCGGTTATCGGCATGGCAATTTTGCGCGTACTGAAAGGAAATATTCTTGAAGAAAACTTTGCACGTACGGTCGGTTCAATCGGAGAATCGGTTGCAGCAGGCGCAATTTTTACTTTGCCTGCTTTTTTCATTGCAGGAATTTGGACGGAGTTTGCAACAGTGAGTCACTACTTGCAAGCATCGGCAATCATGCTCGCAGGCGGTGTGCTTGGAATTATGTTCGTTGCATTGCTTCGCCGCGTGATGGTCGAAGATGCAGAACTTCCCTTCCCGGAATCTGTTGCAGCAGCAGAAATTCATAAAGCAGGAAGAAGCGGCGGAACAGGAGCGAAGTTCTTGTTCGGCGCGATGGGCGTCGGTGCGGTTATTCAATCGCTCGGTCAGGTAGGATTTTTTGCAACTGCTTGGCAGAAGTTTATTTCTTTCCCGCTCGTTCTTAAAACCTTTGTTGATAAAAATCTTATTCTCGAATCACGAAAAGTTTTTGATGGCGGTATCGTTGCAAGTACTCCCGGTATCAGTCCGGCGTACATGGGAGTCGGTTATATTATCGGACCGAAACTCGCGTCGCTTAACTTCAGCGGCGGACTTCTTGCATGGGGATTGTTCGTTCCGATACTTACTTATTTCCTCGCTCCGAGTTTGATTGAAATGTGGCAACAAAGTCATGCAGGTCAAACCCCAACCGAACAGGATTGGCTCACGATGTCAACGAATGTTTGGAAATATATCGTGCGTCCGATTGCCATTGGTGGAATGTTGGTGAGCGCAGGGTTCACTCTTTTTAGAATGAGAAAGAGTTTAATCACAGGAATCAAACGTTCAATAGGCGATGTAAAGAAAGCGGCGACAGGCGAACATGTTACCGTTCGTACTGAGCAAGACATCAGTTTCAAATGGATTATGATTGGTATCGGTTTAACTGCTGTAGCAACCTTTTTTATCTACCATTTCTTTGCTCAAGATATTTTAGCAGCATTGATTGCAACAGTTGTAATGATTATTGCAGGATTTTTCTTCGCCGCCGTTTCCGGTTACCTCGTTGGAATGATTGGTTCAAGTAACAATCCCATCAGTGGATTGACGCTCTCAACATTATTGGTCGCTGCTATTCTGATGGTGGTTCTCGGGATGGAAGGAAATCCCGGAGTTGCCGCAGTGCTTGGAGTTGCCGGAGTTGTCTGCGTCTCGGCTGCGGTTGCAGGTGAAATGTTGCAGGATTTGAAAGTCGGACACATTCTCGGTGGTACGCCGTGGCGAATGCAGATTGGTGATTTGATTGGCGTTGCTCTTGCTTCGTTAGTGATGTTTTTACCGTTGGTTGTTTTACAGCAAGGAGATATAAACGCTGGGAAAATGGCTGACCCTCCGTATGAAGGCGGATTTGGCGGACCGAAACTCGCGGCGCCGCAGGCAAGTTTGATGGCGCTTCTTTCACAAGGAATTGTCGGCGGGCAAATGGCATGGCCCCTCATTGTTGTCGGAATGTTAATGGGACTTGGATTGATTGCAATGCAGGTTCGTAGTCCGATGCTCGTCAGTGTCGGAATGTATTTACCGCTCGATACAACGTTTGCAATTTTTGTCGGCGGTGTGTTGAAAGGTATTGTTGATAAATTCAATGGAGCGAGAAAACATAACGACGCTCAGAAAGCACGTGTTGAAAACACAGGCGTGTTGCTTGCCGCAGGATTGATTGCAGGCGAAGCATTAATCGGATTATTGTTTGCCGCGCTTGCGTTCTTTGAAGTTCCACTCTTCTCATTAGCGAGTGATTTTTCGTTGACGATTAGTTTTGTTGTACTTGCAATAATCGGTTGGATTCTGATTAAGATACCAATCAACAATGCAGGCAAAGCAGATGAACCGGCTCCACCAACTGCGGTCATGTAGAAAGTGTTCAAATCAAAAAAACAGGAATCACAACTCAACCTGTTAGATATAAAACCGATTCGAAATTTGAAATGGGAAACAGAGGAGAACGGCATCGTCGTTCTCCTTGTTCCCAAATTTCGGACTGGCGCAATCTCCCGATGGCTAATGACAAAACTTCCTAAACCGTACATCAAAGTAAAGTTAGATGAGCGCGGAAGTTTTGTGTGGACTCAGTGCGACGGGAACACAACCGTTGGAGATATTGCAATCAAAATGGGAGGAGCGTTTAACGAAACACCTGATTCGATGTATGAACGAACCGGCAAGTTTGTGAATCAGTTGTTGAGAGATAAGTTCTTGCTCTATGAAAAAGCAACAGTATGATTTCAAAGAAAACAATCAACAAGATTACGAAAGAAATTGTCGAAACATGTAATCCGCATCTCGTGATTCTTTTCGGCTCCTACGGTCGCGGTAAACCGACGGAGGAGAGTGACCTCGATATTTTTGTCGTTGCTGATTTGCCGGGAAGTTCAGTAGAAAGGATTCGTTATGTGAATAGAGCAATTACTGCTTGTGGTTTTGGAATTGACATAGTAGTAAGAAATCAAAAACAAGTGATAAAAGCACTCGCCGGAAGGGATTGGTTTATACAAGAAATATTCAAGGAAGGTAGAGTGTTGTATGAACGATGAAACTGAACGATGGGTTGATAAAGCAGAAGGTGATTATGAGGGTGCTGAACTTCTGGCAAAAAAGAAATCAAACAAGACAGCGCACTTGATTTGTTTAGCTTGTCAGCAAAGTGCTGAGAAATATTTAAAGGCATTTTTAGTTGAGAACAATGTTCGCTTTTCGAAAACCCATGCTTTAGTACGAGAACTATTACCTCTTTGCCGAACTCTTGATGATGAGTTTAAAATTCTTACTTCATTTCTGTCTGTTCTTGACCCGTATGCAGTAGAATTCCGATATCCGGGCGACACTATCCCACTGACAGAAGTTCGTGCATCCATTTCAGCCATTAGAAAGATTCGTAAATTTGTCCGAGGGAAACTCGGATTAGAAAAACAACAAAGACTTTTATAGTCATTTTCATATTTATTAAAGGAATAAAATTATGTCAAAAGCGATTCAAGGATTAAAACCACCACTCGTTTGGAAATACTTTGCAGAGATTGCGCAAGTGCCGCGCCCCTCAAAGCACGAAGAACGTATTGTCAAATACATGCTCGATACAGCAAAGAAACTCGGCTGTGAAGCTAAGAAAGACCGATACATGAATGTTGTCGTGTCGAAACCTGCATCGAAAGGACGGGAGAAAGTCGCGCCGCTCTGTTTGCAGGGACATCTCGATATGGTTTGTGAGAAAAACGCAGACAAGAAGCATGACTTCATGAAAGACCCGATTGAACTCGTTCGCAAAGGCAATATGCTCATGGCAAACGGAACAACGCTTGGCGCCGACAACGGAATCGCCGTCGCAACGATGTTAGCAATTATGGAAGATAAAACGCTCCAGCATGGACCGCTCGAACTCCTCTTCACGATTGATGAAGAAACAGGACTTACCGGTGCAAGTAATCTCGGCGGCGATTTACTCAAGAGCAAAACCCTCATGAATCTCGATTCGGAAGAAGAAGGCGCTTTGTATGTCGGTTGTTCCGGTGGACGTGATTCGCTTGCAACATGGAATGTGAAATTTGAAAACGCTCCAGCCGACTCAATTGCAGTTGAAGTAAGTGTAAAAGGATTGAAAGGCGGACATTCGGGATTGGAGATTGACAAAGGACGCGGTAATGCAATCAAAATTATGAATCGCGTTCTTCATGAACTCAACGCTCTCGGCTCACGGCTCAGCGCGGTAAACGGTGGAAACAAACGCAACGCAATTCCAAGAGAATGCGTGGCTCAACTTTTTGTCCCCAAAGCTAATCTCGATAAAGCCAAGGCGGCAGTTGCCAAGATGAATGAAACTATCAAAGCGGAACTTGCAACTGTAGAACCTGACCTTGCAATAACACTCCAAGTTCAAAAAGCAGGAAAAGGGAAAGTGATTGCAAAATCATTACAGAACAAAATTACACAAACAATCATGTCGTTGCCTCACGGTGTGTTGAAGATGAGTGCGGATATTCCCGGTCTCGTGGAAACATCAACCAATGTTGCAGTAATTAACACGACGAATAAAGCAATCGTCATGGCAACAAGTCAACGAAGTTCGGTCGCCTCCGAGTTGCTTGAAGCTGTACAGACGGTTTCTACCATCTTCAGACTTGGCGGAGCGAAGGTTCAAAATTCGGATGGGTACCCCGGATGGAAACCAAATCTCAAATCGCCGATTCTGAATCTTGCAAAGAAAACGTATAAGCAACTCTACAAGAAAGAGCCGCACGTGAAAGCAATTCACGCCGGACTTGAATGCGGAATCATCGGCGAGAAGTTTCCGGGAATGGATATGGTTTCGTTCGGACCTACGATGGAAGGAGTTCATTCACCCGATGAAAAACTTCACATTGATACCGTTGAGAAGTTCTGGAAGTTCTTGCTTGGAATTTTGAAATCAGCGAAGTGATCCCTTGGGGAAACTGGAAGTAGTATCATAAGTGGAGTCCACTTCGCAAAGTGGACTCCACTTCATTTAGAAAAGTTTGAATAAATATCCTGCCTGAAACAGGAGAACCGCGTGGGAGTAATCTTCGATTCCATACGCAAAGCCTGCCTGAATATGAAATCCTTTGAAGAAGACTGAATAGTTGGAACCGATATAACTTTGATTATTGAACTGAACCGTTCCGTCATCGTTCAGATTTTCGTATCGGAATACTCCTCCTGTAATAGAAACATCGTGCCGCGTAGATTGAAAAATCCAGATGATATGTGAACAATCAAGTTGAACTCCCTGCCATCCTGTAAAACTCATCCCGCCTGAAATTCTTATTGCTATTGGATTTGAATACCAACCGGTTGTTAGACCCATACCTGACGGAAAGCCTAACGTAGGACCGAACACAATACGGGAATTTCCCTGTTCACCGGGGAAAACAATTTTTTTCCGTTGTGATTCATCGGATGGTTCTGATGCAAAAATGTGTGAACACAGAATGGAAATCAAAATGAGAGTAAGGTAAAAATATTTGATATTCATAATGGACGGCATAATATACCAAAAATAAAAGTGGAGTCCATCCCGTACGCAGACGAGATGGACTCCACTTGATGAAACAATCGCCCGACCAGCGTTAGACGGACGATTGCGTTCTTCCCTCAACCTAATCCACTAGTGGTTCACTTGATCAGGAGGAGTTTTTTTGTTTCTATAAAATTACCTGCGTGCAAACGGTAGAAATATATTCCGCTTTGGATGTTGGAAGCATTCCACTCGACAGATTTATATCCTGCATCCTGAGTTTGATTCACAAGTGTGGCAACTTCTTGACCAAGCACATCATAAATTTTCAGCGTGACATCACTTTTCACTTTTAACTGATAACTTATAACTGTTGACGGGTTGAACGGATTGGGATAGTTTTGCTCAAGAGCGAACTCGGTTGGAGTTTCGGGTTTTGAGTTTTGAACTTCTCCTTCCGGCGGTGATGGCGGCAGTTCGTGTGTCGGAACGATTCGTATTCTATTTACTGCCGACATCGTCATTGACGAGGAGAGAATCAACGTGCCGGCTTGGTTAACCTTTACCCAATATCCTTTTCCGGGGTGGATAGTATCTGCTGTAGAATAACCGTTTGCGTACCCGAAGAAATTTCCTGTTATCATCCCGGGCGGCTCACTCACGATGGAGGAAACGACAATTGGTGATGAGATTGAACCTATCATGTTCCAGCCTTCATTTACATCAAGTGTTTCGGATGTAATGGGTGCGCCGAGAAACCTGAGACTTTCGGGTGAGGCAAACTTTAACCAATATCCGATTCCGTTTGCTAAAGTGTCTTTAGGCGAATACGCGCTTGTGTAGGTAAAAGCATCTGACGTTGCTGTAGGAAAGAGAATGGCTTTCGTGTAATTATTTACAGTTAAAGGAAAAGAGACAATGTTCCATCGGCTGTTTACCGAAATTGTTGATGTTGTTGTACCAATCCCGAGTCTTCCCCTGTGGTCGACACATTGTGTGTAGATGTCTCCCGTATCACTACGTTCGTCTTGCCAGGTGATGATCGCTCCACCCATCCCATCCGTGACAATAACTGGCCACTCTTGTTTATTCATTGCTGTAGAAATGGGGAAACCATCAGTTGCCCATTCGACAACTCCTGCGCTGTTAATGTTCTGTGCATAAATATCAGACAGTGCATTATTTGGATCATTGCGGCGATCTTCCCATGTAATAATAGCACCTCCCAATCCATCGCTGATGATACTTGAATGTCTTTGTAAATTTGTTGCTGCACATACTGCTATACCATTACTTGTCCACTGCACTACGCCTGCACTGTTGATGCGTTGCGCATATATGTCGGAGTAGCCACTCGTGTTCTCCGGATTCCTTCGCCAGGTAATAATTGCTCCTCCATTCCCGTCGCTGGTGATTACAGGTTGGTATTGCAAAATTGTCCCCGTGCATATGGGCATACCCCGACTTGCCCATAGAATCGATCCCCCATTACTTATTCGCTGGGCGTAAATATCAATTCCACTACCAATTCCATAGTGCCAGTCCCACCATATAATAATTGCTCCTCCTTGTCCATCGCTCGTAATGTCTTCGATATATTGGTCTGTTGTCGATGCACACAACAAAACGCCATCGTACGTCCACTGAGTAACACCTTTATTATTAACCCTCTGAGCAAAGACATCCCAATTCGTACCGCTACGATAGTCATACCACGTAACAATGGCACCTCCGCTTCCGTCGGTTATGATGATCGGTCTCCATTGAGAAGATGTGGCTAAACATAAAGCGATACCGTTGCTATCCCATTGTACTATACCCGCATTATTTATCCTCTGGGCGTATATATCGGGATAAATACCGTTACTGCGATAATCTTCCCAGCTGATGATTGCACCTCCAGAACTGTCATTAACTATAGTGGGATACATTTGATTGTTTAAAGCATTCGAAATGGGAATACCATTACTTGTCCATTGCACCACGCCTGCTCTGTTGATGTGTTGTGCATAGATGTCAACATTGCCGTTGCGTGTATCTTGCCACGTAATGATTGCCCCGCCGTTCCCATCGCTTGTCATATTAGACCACTGTTGGTCACCGATAGCCGTACACAAAGCTACTCCATTACTTGACCATTGAGACACACCTGCACCATTTATGTGCTGCATATAAATGTCGAAGTTATCGCCTCTTTGATCGTTCCATACGATAAAAGCTCCACCCCAACCATCGCTCATCATCTGCGGATAAAATTGGCCAGAATCTGCTGTGCAGATTGGAGTATTGATATTGGGATCCTGCGACCACTGGGAAATGGCTGTTATTTGCAAACTAATTAGTAGTGAACAAATATGGATGCTTAAAAGAATCAAAAAGGGCTTCTTACTCATTTTTGCCAAATACCTGAATAGTTATGAATAATCAAGTAGTTTTATTTGAGAAGAAGAAGTTTTTTTGTCTCGATAAAATTATCTGCTTGAAGACGATAGAAATACATGCCACTGGGAATATGTTTAGCGTTCAACTCCACAGATTTAAAACCTGCATCTTGAATTGCATCGATGAGCGTGGCTATTTCTTGTCCAAGTATATTTAAGACTGTGATTTTTACATGCGATTTATGCGGTAAAGAATATTCAATATTTGTCGAGGGGTTAAAAGGATTAGGATAATTTTGTTTCAGGTGGTAGGAACTTGGCACAAATGATTTATTTTCTTGAACATCTACAAGACAAATGCCATTACAAATAAATATTTTACCTGTTGAAGTACCTGCAAAAAGTGTGTCATTATTGTTTATGGTCATAGCTGTTACTTGTAAATCAGGTAAACTATCAGTACATGTTTCCCATCTTGAATTATTAGGATTTAAATTATACACACCATAACCATACAGCGATGCATACACAACTTCATTTTTCCTACACAATAAAGAATAGACAGTCCCATTTGGTAGTCCTGAATTAAATGACGTCCAAGAAGTTCCTTCATCTGTTGATTTTAATATCAAAGCACCGTTATCTCCTGTTCCTGCAAGGACATTACCAGAAGAATCAAGAGTAAATGAGAGAATTGGGACATTTACCGTTCCTTGATATACTTGATTCCACTGGTCACCGTTATTAGTAGAACGGAAGATTAATCCGGAATTACTCCCAGCAAGAACAGTATTGTTTTTTGTTACAATCAAAGACCTAATGTTATAAGTAGTTAAACCCGAACTTATATTTTCCCATGATGCACCATTATCTGTAGAACGAATAATTCCTTTACTTGGTACTCCATAAAGTCCAGCATAGATATATCCACTTTTATTAGTTGCTAAAGCCCTTACTTCACGATCATTCGCATTGGTACCAGTATAGCAGTGAGTCCAGTTTTTTCCATCAAATGACCAATAAATTCCTGAATTACTATTGTCAGAATTACTGGCTGCAAACATTATTCCACCGCTTGTTAATATTAATGAAACTATATTGTTATATCTTAATGCACTGTCTGGCCAAGTTTTACCTTTATCTGAAGAAATAAATATACCAAGTGCTGTTCCGGCAAACAGAGTGTGTGAATCTGTGAAAAGAAGCACCCTTATATTTGCATTATATCGCACTGTACCCTGGTATTGCCATTGAAAAGAAGGGTCAATTTTCCGAATTCCAAATGAAATAATAATAGAGTCACCCAATAGTTTGCTACGTAATTTACCACTAAGAGGCAATACACAACTTACTGAAAATTGTGGATCACTATCAAAAGCAGATGTTGTATCATATTTCACATGAGTGGGAGCACTCGTTCCATCAATAGCGGATTTCCAGTCAGCAATATATCCTAGTACATTTCCCACTGCTTCATCGAAATTATTTCCTAAATTTGAAGGAAACTTAGAAGAAGATAGCATATCATTTCCGAAATACTGAGTCGAATAAATGCCATATGAAAATGATAACACATCATATACGTTTACAGCTTGATCTATATTTGTTTTCCATTGTTCTTTATCAGGAATGTCTAACATTTCCACCAACCCTTTTCCACCTTCTCTGACCGTATTATTAGCAAGTGAACCAAGAAATATGGGACATGTGGCTGCCGAAACACCTGCTGAAAGACCCCCAGTTAACGGTATTGCAACGATTCCTCCCGCACAGGGAAGAGCTGCATACATTGCAAATGGATCTTGAATAGTTTCATTTACAGCATTCAACATTGAAGTGACAAGAATATCAAGATTTCTATTTGTCTGTCCTGGACTTAAAGCAGGGTTGGGTTGTGTATGTTGGAACACGAAAATACTATCACTAAGTGGATAATGAGGTGATGTTACAAAGATTCCATAGCTACCATGTACCCCTCCAATTATGAAATCATAGATTATCAATCCTGTATCAGTTGGAGCGCAGGCGCTGTATGTTATTCTTCCATCTATGTCAGTATTGGGTAATAATTTGCATATAAAGAGACATGGATCATTTACACCTCCTGATTGTTCCGCTACTGGTTGATCGTTTTGGTCGGTCAATCTCAAATGAAATGTAATTGTCTCACCAACATTATATATGGTTTTATCAGTTCGTATCAAAAGCTGATTTTGACAAAATAGTGTACCTGTTCCCAGAATAACAAAGGAGATAAAAGTGAAAAAAAAGTACAAGTGTTTCATAATAGTTCCTTCAGGTGTATGAATTGTAACTTTAATAATTGTTTATATTTTATCGGATAGTGAATTGTTCTACGGCGCTACCTTCGTTGCCGGATCGCTTGCCGAGCCCTGAACATTGTTTCCACCAATTGCGGCAACGCGAAACCAGTATTTTGTTCCGCTCGTTAAATTGGCAACAGTCTTACTCGAATTGGTGCTGACTGCAACCTGACTCCAACTTGTAGCAGTGGGCGGGTCGAGACTCATTTCAATGACGTAGCTCTTCGCACCAGTAACGGGGTCCCAACTCAGGTCAATTTCACCTTCGCCATCTCCCATGGTTGCGCTCAGGTTTGTAGCAATGGTAAGGGCGGAGAGCCGTGAAGGAGCCGCTTTCACTTCCATCCCCGCGCTGAGGATGATTGCGTCGTCCCCTGCGCTTGTCCGCTCGACATACCCTGCAAGCGAGGTGAGTTTATCGTTTAATATTTTTTCCTTGTCATCCCGAGTGCTCGTTTTAGATTGAGCGATTTGGTACGCCGCTTCCTGATCTGCCTGCGCTTCCCTGAGGAATTTCGCGGCATCTTCGACTTCGTTCAATGGTGGTTGCGGTTCGGGAAAGTTCGCATTTCCCGACATCGCTTTGATAATTGTTTCTGTGAAGGTAAGTTTTTCAGGAACCGATAAACGGTGCAGTCCGAGTTTTACTTTTGAGTTTGCCATAGTTGTGTTCGTGATTGGCTATTGGTGAGTGGTGAATTGGTGAATAGTGGATTCGTGATTCGTGAATTTGTGATTCTTGAATCCAACTTGTTGATTTGAAGATGAAAATGGCTTTCGCTGTTACCTGAAATTGTTGTAAAATCAACTAACATTGTCTCGATTTCATGTGATCTTGTCACAGAATCATCAGACATTGCCGCAATGTCAGGTGTTTTCAAGGCAACATCATCAAACATTATTGTGATGTCTGTTGATTTTATCAAAGAAACACCTGTTTCTGACATAAAAACAGGTGTTTTTATAGAAATGTCAGATGGTGAGTGCTGAAAATTGTATGTATTGAGCATAGTTTCTATACATACTATTGCAACGGAGTTATCCGTTCGCGGAAAAGTTTTTAAAAATATTTTTTATTCGTAGTAGCCGCTCACCAGAGCGGCATATATCGTCACCAGAGCGGCAGATGTCGTCACCAAAGTGGCATGTATCGTCACCAGCACCACAAATATGAATGTGGGTGCGGGTCGGTGACCCGCTACTACGGGTGGGGAAGATTATTCGTATGTTGAGGATGCAGGAAACGATTTCTCATCGAAGGAATAATAATCGTTGTCGAAATATCCTTTGTCAACCAATGCTTTGAAATTATGGTAAGGAAAATCTTTTGGGGCTATTCTCAGATGCTTGTATGAATTATAAAACAGGTATGCAAGATGATTGTGCAGGTCGTTGTTTGTCCAACCCATTCGAATGCAGTGGTCCATTGTTCCGGGTTGCCAGATGGGTTCATCGTTACGTTCATAGTAGTAGCCGTTCACCAGAACGGCATTTGACATGACTGCATTATTCGTGCGGGTCGGGTGCGGGTCTGGTGACCCGCTACTACAGAGGCGGGTTTTTATTTCGCGGGAGGTGAACTTTTTGAAATCACGGAGGAAGATTGAAAGGTCGGTGGCTTGTTCAACTTCTACAAGAAGATGGATGTGGTCTGGCATGATGGTGTATGCGACAAGTTGTTGTATCTTGCTTTCATAAAAGTATAATTCTTCGATAAGGAATTCCGGGATTCCGGGTAAATGAAGAAACGGTTTTCGTTTGAACGTACAGAAGGTAAGGAAGTAATACGAATTGTCTTGAGAGTAACGAGGAGGTTTTTTCCGATATTGTTTCATACAATAATACCAAATTGATTAAGCGCAGTAGCCGTTCACCGAACGGCATTCAATGAACAGCATTCAATGAACTGTAGTTACCGAACGGTTTGCGAGTCTGATGACTCGCTACTACGTATCGTTTCAATGTACCGTTTATTCATCGTCGGCTCGTTGACAAATTTTTCTCCATCCCAGTATTGCACGCCTTTGCGGAGGTTTTGGTAATAAACAGAATCAACCGGTGTACTGAGTTTTCCTTCTTTTACCATTTTGCGATGGAAAGTAAGGAACCAATCCTCTCCATCAACACGGTAACAACGATATAAGGAATCAAGAAAATAAAATTGATAATAGGAATCGTTACCAACATATTCAGCAACGTTGATACGCGTAACGCTTTCGCTCGCGAACATGATTGCGTCGGCATTATTTCGTTTGGCTGTTGCAAAAAGTTTAATGTCGCATCTCGGGAAAAGGAGATAATATTTTTCTGTTCCTTCCGGAGTATTCATCGGAGTTCTTGTTGAATCGGCAGGAGAGTAGCCGGCAATTACACGAGGGTCCAGTACGGTAAGAGAAGCATTATCAAACGCGTTGTTCTGAGCCGCAAAGAGCAATTCATCAACTCCATCTTTATCAACATCCCTATGGGCAATATTTGAAATGTTTCCAATATGCCAGAATATCCCAAGTACTTCACCGGATGAACCCTGAAGATGAACGATGGGAGATGGATAGTATGTATCGTGATTGAAAAAGACCGTCACTTCACCTGTTCCGTTGTGGTCAAAATCTCCTGCCATGAAAAGTGATGGAAGATAATTTCCTGTCATGTGTTCCGTCCCAAAGGTCATTTCCTGTGTCATAGCATACGACCAACGTTCAGTTCCATCGGTGTTAAAACATATAATTTCTTTTTTTCGAGGATAACTTGAAACAAAACCAATATTCGCGATTACCTCTTTTTTTCCATCGTTATCAACATCAAGAGTTGCAAGATAATTCTCATATTTGTTTTGTGAACCTCGGAGCCGGCTTTCAATATCATACCCAATCCCAATATGCTTTCTCCATAATTCTCTCCCATCTTTATTATAGGTAACAAGAAATTCTTTCTCTGCACGGGCGTAGTTCGGATTGGTATCGAGCGGAGGAGGCATTACATTTTTCGGTGTGAAGAAGTAATAGGTGAAGAACACCAACGCGGCGGCGAGGGATGTTCTTACTGTGGCTTGAATTGGATGGAACCGGAAAAAATGATAGACCCGTGAAGGGAGATTTCGTTTCTCCGGTTCGATAATTTCAACATAAGCATCAATTGCATCTTCCTTTTGTGCAAACGTCGAAGAAGGTAAAGCAAGCCGTGGTTTGAGGGGAGTTGTCAGTTGCTCGGCAAATGCTTTGTCACGTTCCGTTGCAGGTTGTTTCATTCCTTCGGCAACGGCAGTATAAAAAGCGCGCAATCTCTGCACATGCTCGTAGCAGAGTTCACAATCGTTCAAATGTTCTTGAAATAAATTCGTTACTTCCTGAGAGAATTGCTCAGGAGTAAGGACGTATGTTTCTATTTCTTGTTCTTGTAAGTGATTCAATTAAAGTTCAAAATTAAAAATTAAAAGTTATTTGTCATTAGCGACTTGATACTTAACTACTCATCTACCCAAACAACTATTTCCACGTTTTAAGGGTTTTCCAGAAAAAATCAAACATCATCCATTAAATGAGAATGAAACTCTTCACGGACGAATTTGAGTAAATATTCCATTTTCGTTCGATACGATGCATTATACACGCTTTCAGGCATTGGCAGATATCTATTTACGTAATAGTACAGCGATTGAGAGAGCCCACTATCACTAAGCCAATCATCTATCATATCTTCAAATGCCGAAAACATTGCTTGCGCATCTGACCTGTTAATTTTTCCATGGGTGAGATATGTGAAAACAATTTTTTCCTTTAAGGCAGTTCGAACTTGACTGCACATCATTTGAATATCTATATCTGAAATATGACTGAATTGCAATTGTGTATTGTCTTCGGAAAATTCTTCCTGTCCGTGAAAAACTTTCTTAAATAATTGTGTAACATCAACAAGCAACACGGTGCGACGGTATTCTGCTTGTCCGACTAAGATTGTGTGAAGTTCTTCCAATAAATTTTTTGTTGTTCTGCGATGGTCTAACCTACTTAAAAATTCGGTAGTCAATTGTTCGGGGGGGAATATTTTTAAGTGTTCCAAAGAGTCGTGTGATGCAGGTTTAATGAATAGACCTCGTCCATCTTTCTGAAGCGTGAACAGTGTCGTCTGCTTAACGCAATCGCGAATGTTTCTATGAATTTTTGCACCTTCGGAATCATTTTGTCCGAACAGGCGCGCGAGTTGTTTATCAGCGATGGTTGTAAGGAGGCGTTTATACGCAGAAAGCACTTCTTCGTCGGGCAATGTTTCAAGCGGTGCGTTCAATGATTGTTTGAACCGGAGAAATAGCGGGTACTGAAAATCTTGGTCTTTGATAAATACATTTCCGAGACAATCCCACGCAACATCTTCAGCGCTGAGTCCTTGTTGTTGATAAAGATGAGAGAGAGAAGAACGAATATAAGTCAAGTGTGCATGAACGAGAACGCGGGAAATCTTAATCAACTCGGTAAGTTCTGATTTTGTTATCGAGTTGGTGCATATCTTTTGAAGATACAGTTTCAGATTTTTGTAATCCGGCACGAAAATGATTTTCTTTTTGACGTGGTGATAGTAACAAGAAAAAGGGAAAAAGGCAAGAGAAAAGGAGATGTGTGTTCTTTTTGTAACTCTTCCCGCTTTTGTTTTGCTTCAGCGGGATTCTCAATATGGCAATCACGGACTTCGTTCGTGAGCGATTTTGGAAGTAGGCCCGACGCGAATCGAACGCGTAACCCTCAGCTTAGAAGGCTGATGCTCTATCCAATTGAGCTACGGGCCCTTGGGATGTTTCTTTTTGCGGCAAAAATATACTGAAATTCCTTCTGCTCGCCAAACAGCCGTTTTTGTACTTCCTTCAAAAAGACTTATATTAGAGCCGTTTTTGAGTGAGTACGGATGACTTATAACAGCAATCTTCCGACAATTCAAATTTCACAAATCATTAGTATCAAACAATCATTCAAGATTTTTCAGGGCGAGTGGCGGAACTGGCAGACGCGCTAGACTTAGGATCTAGTGGTAACCCGTGGGGGTTCAAATCCCCCCTTGCCCACCAAGAAATGGATATCGCCTCCCTTGAGTATCATCAGTAATAGCAGTAAGGAATTTTGTGGACGTTACAATCAATGATATTTCCAACATCGTAAAAGAATTACAAGTTACTCTTTCCCTCGAAGAGTTACAACCGCATTTCGAAAAAGCATACAAACGAGAGCAAGCAAAAATTGAAATTAAAGGTTTCAGGAAAGGGAAAGCCCCTCTTGAAATTGTTAAACGAATCTATGGCGAGTCTATCGAGTATGATGCGCTTGATGATATCGCCAACGATGTGTTCAAACAAATTCTGACCGAACGAAATATCTTTCCGCTGGGCGAAGTGAGCATGACTGACATGAAGTTCAAGCGCGGCGAGCCGTTTTCGTTCACCATCAAATATGAAGTGCAACCGGATTTTGAATTGAAGGAATACAAAGGAATAGCGGTAGATAAGTTTGTCCACACGGTTGATGAGGATGAATTAGAAGATGAAATCGAACGGTTGAGAAAAGCCAACAGCACGTTGACAGAAGTTCAAAAAGCCGAGGATGATGAACATGTCGTTACGGTTGATATTCAAGAGTTGGATGATAGCGGTTCGCCGCTCATCGGGAAGAAAAGTTCGGGGGGAAGAATATATCTTGCTGATGAAAATATTTTCCATGAGGTACGATATACACTGCAAAATATCTCCGTCAACGAATCGCGCCGTGTCAGTTTTGAAGTTGAACATGGCGACCACAAACATTTGAACAACTGGGAATTGACCGCAACAAAAATTGAAAAGGTGAATGTGCCTGAACTTACAGATGAGTTTGCGAAGAAAGCGACTCGTCTGAAAGTAGATACAGTCGAACAGTTCCGCGAACATGTGAAAAAAGATTTGGAAGCGTATTGGGCAGAAACCACTGACCGATACATGAAAGAGGCGCTCGTCGGGGAAATCGTGAAACAACATGATATGGAAATCCCTCAGGCAATGATTACAGGGTTGACCGATGCGAAGATTGAAGAACTGAAAGAACAATCTCCCGGCAAAAAAATGCCTGACGATTTCGACGAGAAAAAATTTCGTGAAAGTTACAAACCGATTGCAACGTATTCAGCAAAATGGTTCTTGATTCGTGATAAGATAGTGGCAAAAGAACAACTTACACTTACCGACGCGGAATTAGAAGTGATGGCAGAAGAGGATGCCCCGAAGATGAGTATCTCGAAGGAGCGACTGCTTGCATTTTATAAGACATCGGATTCATTGAAAGATAAAATGGTAAATGATAAGTTGATGAACTTCCTCGTTTCACATGCTGTTGTAACGGAGAAAGTTCATGAAGAATCAAACGAATTAGTTAGTTAAGAACAGAAAGAAAAATCATGAGTGTTAAGACAATCAATCAATCAATTCCCTATGTCATCGAGCAAACGGGTCAGGGTGAACGTGTCTATGATATTTATTCCCGGTTGATGAAGGAGCGAATTATTTTCCTCGGCACACCTATATTTGATGAGATGGCGAGTGTGGTTATTGCGCAATTGTTATTTCTTGAATCACAGGAGCCGGAAAAAGATATTCACATGTACATTAACAGTCCGGGCGGAAGCGTGACAGCGGGCTTGGCAATTTACGATACAATGCAATACATCCGTCCGGATGTATCGACTATTTGCATCGGGATGGCGGCGAGCATGGCGGCGGTGTTACTCACCGGCGGTGAAAAAGGAAAACGGATGATATTGCCGAATTCGCGGGTGATGATTCACCAACCGTGGGGCGGTGTTCAGGGAACGGCTTCCGATATTAGTATTCAGGCGGAAGAAATATTGAAGATGAAAAAACGAATCAATCTCATTCTCGCGAATCATACAGGAAAAGATATTGATTCGCTGGAGAAAGATACCGACCGCGATTATTACATGTCAGCCGATGATGCCAAGGCATACGGGTTGGTTGATACGATTCTTTTCAAAAAACCTCGTGCTGAGAAAAAAGGATAATGGGAAAAAATTCAAATACCGAATATCAGATTCAGTGTTCGTTCTGCGGGCGACTTGCTGAAGAAGCGGGAAGCATCATTGCCGGACCGGGGGTGTATATTTGCGATACGTGTGTTGCAAGTTCGGTAGAAATTCTCCGCAAAAATAATGTTCGAGCGAAACCGAAGCAATCCTCAGCCAAACCATTGCCGAGTCCGATGGAAATCAAAAAGGCATTGGATGAATATGTGGTCGGACAGGAACATGCAAAGAAAACGCTTTCCGTTGCCGTCTATAACCATTACAAGCGCATTGATTCACAGGATTCGTTCGGAAGGTTTGATGATGTCGAAATTGAAAAGAGTAACATTCTCCTTCTCGGTCCGACCGGAACGGGGAAGACGTTGCTTGCACAGACTCTTGCACGAGTGCTTGATGTTCCCTTCGCTATTGCCGATGCAACAACGTTGACGGAAGCAGGGTATGTCGGCGATGATGTCGAGACGGTGCTTGTTCATCTTCTTCAAAATTCGGATTATGATGTGGCGAAAACGGAGCGCGGCATCGTGTACATAGATGAGATTGATAAAATTGCGCGCAAGAGTGATGGAGTATCTATTACGCGAGATGTTTCCGGGGAAGGGGTTCAACAGGCATTGCTGAAAATTCTTGAAGGAACTATTGCCGGAGTCCCGCCAAAAGGCGGACGCAAACATCCCGAGCAGGCGCTTATCAACGTGAACACGAAACAAATTTTGTTTATCTGCGGCGGCGCGTTTGAAGGATTGGAAAAAATTATTGCGCGGCGTGTCAGTCAGAACCCGATTGGGTTTGGTGCAAATATCAAAAGTAAAAAAGACAATACGGTAGATGAATACTTACCTCTCGTCGAGCCGGATGATCTACTAAAGTACGGATTGATACCGGAGTTCATCGGGCGATTGCCTGTTGTTGCGACGTTGGAAACCCTCGAAGAGAAAGCGCTTCTCAGTATTTTAACTGAGCCGAGAAATGCGATAATCAAACAGTTCAAAAAACTGTTCCGGCTTGAAGGTGTTGAATTGGAATTTGAGGAAGAAGCATTGAAGTCAGTTGTCTTAAAAGCAAAAGAACGGAAAACCGGCGCTCGTGCGTTGCGTTCGATAATGGAGGAGACAATGCTGGAAATCATGTATTCCTTACCATCAAGACAAAATATTGCAAAATGTATTGTAACAAAGGAGACCATTCTGAAAAAAAGAGAGCCGATGTTTGTACTTAAAGAAAAGCGAGTCTCGGCAGCAAGTTAGATTGCCGTAGTTTGATTTGACCGCAGTGAGATTCCGAAAGGATTCTGCTGCGGTTTTTCTTTTTCGGTGATGAAGATTCTGTTGTAAAAAACCTCAGTTCTGTCTATATTCAACACAATTTATTAGTAGATATGAAAACTGTTCGCGTACGAAATAAGGAATATCCGTTGCAGGTGAGCAAGATATTTTGCCTCGGCAGAAATTATCTTGAACATGCACGCGAGATGCGCGCCGAAGTCCCTGACGCGCCGGTTGTTTTTATGAAACCATCGTCAGCATTGTTGACCGAAGGAGAAGACATTGTGCGTCCGCCGATTTCCAAGTGTATGCACTTTGAAGCGGAACTTGTCGTGGCAATCGGGAAAACAGGAAACCGTGTTTCTCCCATCCGGGCGCGTGAGTATATTTTCGGCTACGGCATCGGATTGGATATGACTCTGCGCGATGTTCAGGATGAGGCGAAGAGGAAAGGTTTGCCATGGACGACGGCAAAAGGATTCGATACTTCTGCCCCCATTTCTGAAATCATCCCGGTTGAACAAATCACAAACAAACAGGAATTGGATTTTGAATGTCGCGTGAATCAGGTTCCGCGACAACGCGGTTCGGTGAAGAACATGATTTTCAATCCCGAGTACATCGTTTCATATCTCTCCTTTATCTTCACGCTTGAAGAAGGAGATTTGATTTTTACCGGAACACCGGAAGGTGTCGGAGAAGTAAATGAAGGCGATATTGTTGAAGCGGAGTTGCTGGGATATACGAAAATAATGCACAAGGTGAAGGTTGCATAAATTGATTGTTCGTACTTTGTGCTTTCTCCTTGGTACTTTGTTCTTTACTGTATTTCCACTAACGAGCGGTGGTCCGGAAATGATTGATGTTTCATCAAATTCTTATCTGAAAGAATTTGATAGTATTCGCACTGACCTGAACGATTACATTTGGCCCACCGATGTAACGAAAAGAATCACTTCTTCGTTTGCTGAATATCGCACGATGCACTTTCACGGCGGGTTGGATATCAGCACGAATGGAGAAGTCGGACACAATATTTTCTCAGTCCGCGATGGTTCGCTCTACCGTATCAGCATCCAGCCGAATGGTTACGGGAAGATGTTGTTCATCAAACATAACGACGGATATTACAGTGTGTATGTTCATCTCCAAAAATTCAGTGAGCGCATTGAACAACTTGCACGTCAGGAACAACTTCGCAAAGGCGCATTCCCGATTGACGTAACGTATGAAACGCCTTTGCTTCAAGTGAAAAAGGGGGAAGTAATTGCGTACTCCGGTGAGTCGGGAGTTGGTCCGCCACACATACATTTTGAAATACGGGATGAAAACCTGAACAATGTCAACCCGATGTTGATGTACGGCGATTCGCTTCCTGATAACATTGCGCCCAGAATGAAAAGTATCGCGTTGTTTCCGCTCGAGATGAATTCAACAGTGGATGGAAAACCCTCAACGAAATATATGAGCCGGTTCGGACGGGGAAAAGGAACATTCAAAATTCCACAGACGATACGTGTACATGGCTCTGTCGGATTCGGCATCGATGCTTACGATATGGCGAATGGCTCGAGGAACAAATCCGGTATCTACCGGATCGAGTTATTTCTTGATAACAAACAGATTTTCAGTAAACAGTTGGACAGATTTCCTTCTCTTCAGACAAAGCAAATCTATCTCGATTATGATTATCCGACTATACTCAGCGGCAAAGGTGAATATCAAAGATTATATGTCGAAGAAGGAGGAACGCTTCCGTTCTATGAGCATCATTGGTATGGCGATGGAATCATCAATACGAAAGAATTAACCGAAGGCGAGCATGAGTACAAAATTGTTTGCAAAGATTTCACCGGCAACACAAGCACACTTGAAGGAAAATTCTTTGTCAATCATTCTCCGAGAGTTGAGTTGCTCAGTGTGAATGATAACAAGATTGTGTTGAAGTCAGATGTTTCCGAATCACTCAGCAAAATTATTGTGTCGGGAAAGAAATTGTTAAAAGGCGCGTGGACACAATCAATCATCAAGAAAGAAAAATTTCAAGTCGAAGGTTCGACAATCGCGGTTACTGTCCCGACATCAAAGTATGAGATGCTGAAGATTGTGGCTGAATCGAAATTGGGAATTTCTTCTGTGCCGCTTTACCATTTCATCAAGAAGCCGGATGGTCCGAGAGAATCAATAAACTTGAAATTACAGCAGACGCGAGATTATGTCCTAGTGAATGTTTCAACAAAAGGGATGTTCACGGGCGAACCGCATCTGATGATTAAAGAAGGGATTGCACAACGGGATATTTCACTTGAACAAGAAGGACTTTCTGAGTTCGCCGGCGTGTTCAAGCCGACGAATACGTCAGCGGGTGTTCATATCATTGATGTACGAGCGGAAATAAACGGCTTGCCTGTGCATACGACCGAGACATTGGAGTTGTTTGCCATTCCCACAAACTCATCCGGTTCGTTTTCGCTTGGGAATGATAATCTTATTATCTCGTATGATTCCGGCGCGGTGTATAAACCGATGTTGCTGAACATCAACAATCAATCAACTATTTCTTCAACAAAGTTTTCGCTTACGCCGACGGACATTATCCTCAATAAAGGATTGAAAATTTCTGTTCCTGTTCATTCACATCAGTTGGATGGAAAACATGGATTGTATTTCCGTGGGAATGGCGGATGGGTTCTTCACACGAATTCGCCTGACCCGTCTCAGGAATATTTCACGACAACGCTCACCCGTACACTCGGTGAACTTACCATTATGAAGGATGAACAAGCGCCTTCTATCGGGCGACTACGTTTCAATCAGGCAAAAGGATTGGTGAACGGAAACTTCCGATATTCCGATAATCTTTCCGGCGTAGATTTCGATGAGTTGAAAATTTTTGTTGATGACCAAATCATCATCCCTGAAATTGACGGAGAGAAGCGCCGTGTTTGGTTTCAATCAACAGAGCGACTTTCCGCAGGCAAGCACACGCTCACCATCACCATGAAAGACAGGATGAAGAATGAAGCGAAACTCACGAAGACGTTTTCTGTCAAGGCGAGCGCTTCAACAATACCCTAAGATTTTGTCATTGGTCAATTGTCATTTGTCATTTGTAAAAACCCAATGACCAATGACAAATGACTATTGACACTACTCGTTTAGTACAATACAGAATTTCTAATATCACGCATCTCATATCTCAAATCTCAGAATGAAAGAACTCAGCAAAGCATACGTTCCGAAAGAAGCCGAAGAAAAATGGTACGCCTTCTGGCTTGAACACAATCTTTTTCATGCGAAAGCAAATCCCGCAAAGAAACCGTACACGGTAGTCATTCCTCCTCCGAATGTAACCGGAATTTTGACGATGGGTCATGTTCTGAACAATACAATTCAGGATGTGTTCGTACGATGGAAACGGATGTTGGGACATGAAACACTCTGGATGCCCGGAACAGACCACGCCGGAATTGCAACACAAAACGTCGTTGAGAAATCTCTGGCAAAGGAAGGTTTGAAGCGGCACGATTTAGGGCGAGAAAAATTTCTCGAAAGGGTGTGGCTATGGAAAGAGCAATACGGGGGAACCATCATCAAGCAATTGAAAAAACTTGGCACATCGTGCGATTGGGAGCGCGAACGGTTTACAATGGATGAGGGACTTTCTGCCGCAGTTCAGGAAATTTTTATTCGGTTGTACAAGAAGGGATTAATTTACCGGGGTAAGTACATTGTGAACTGGTGTCCGAAAGACCATACTGCCATCAGCGACGATGAAGTGAATTATGTTACGCAACAAACAAACTTGTGGCACATCAAATATCCAATCAAGGATTTACAGGAGTATGCCGTTGTTGCAACGACGAGACCGGAGACAATGCTTGGCGATACAGCAGTTGCAGTGAATCCGAAAGATGAGCGGTATAAACATCTCGTCGGACGGACAGTGTTACTACCGTTGGCGAACCGTGAAATTCCCATCATCACGGATGATTTTGTTGACCCGACATTCGGAACGGGAATGGTAAAGGTAACGCCCGCGCACGACCCGAACGATTACTGGATTGGCGAGCGGCACAACGCAAACATCGGGCAGCGGCATTTGATGGCGCCGATAAATATCTTCGATATTTCCGCGCATCTGAATGAGAACGCCCCCGAAAAATACCGCGGCATGGACAGATATGATGCGCGCAAAGCCGTGGTGAAAGATTTGGAAGAACTTGGATTGCTCTTGAAAATCGAACCGCACGAGCATAACATCGGACGATGTTACCGTTGCGACACGGTGATTGAGCCGTATCTTTCCGACCAATGGTTTGTGAAGATGAAACCGCTTGCGGAGAAAGCGTTGCAAGTTGTGCAGGACGGAACAATTAAATTCCATCCGGACAGGTGGACGAAAACATATGAACATTGGATGACGAACATCCGAGATTGGTGTATCTCGCGCCAACTTTGGTGGGGACATCGGATTCCTGTTTGGTATTGTGTCGGTGACGACCATTGCAGGATTGAGTGCAAGCAACCGATGGTGACACGAACAAAACCAGAATCGTGTCCGCATTGCGGCTCGACTAATCTACGGCAGGATGAAGATGTGCTTGATACATGGTTTTCCTCTGCGCTTTGGCCCTATTCGACGCTTGGTTGGCCCTCCGATAATCCTGACTTGCGATATTTCTATCCGACCGATACGCTTGTTACCGGACCGGATATTATTTTCTTCTGGGTGGCGAGAATGATTATGACGGGACTCGAAGTAACGGGCGATGTCCCGCTTCCCGATGGAACGAAACGAACGAACGCGAACCAGATGGTTCCGTTTAAGGATGTTTATTTTACGAGCATCATCCGGGATATGCAGGGACGGAAGATGAGTAAATCGCTCGGCAACTCTCCCGACCCGCTCGATGTAATTTCCGAGTTTGGGGCTGACGCGCTTCGCTTCACGATTATCTATCTCGCTCCGCTTGGTCAGGATGTTCTTTATTCAAACGAGAAGTGTGAAATCGGGAGGAACTTTGCTAACAAGATTTGGAATGCAGGAAGGTTTCTGCTGATGAATCAGCAACAAGTTTCCAGTTTCCAGTCTTCAGTTTCCAGTGTTAATCAACAGGAAACAGGAAACAGGAAACAGGAAACATACATGGACTTGGCTGACCGTTGGATTCTTTCGCGTCTTCATTCTACCATGAAAGAATTGAATGAGGCGCTGGGAGAGTTTGAAATTAATCAGGCGACGAAAATATTGTACGGATTCATCTGGCATGACTTCTGTGATTGGTACGTGGAGATGTTGAAGGGGAGATTGTACGGAAGTGAATCGAATGAAGTGAAGCAAATAGTTCTGAACCGCGCAATCGGTGTGTTTGATTCTTCTCTCCGATTGTTGCATCCGTTCATGCCGTTTATTACGGAGGAACTCTGGCAACATCTTGCAGAACGAGGCGAGGAGGAAAGCATAATGGTTGCCGAATATCCGATGTATGATGCACGATTCACGGATTCACGAGTGGAAGCAGAGATGTCGTTTGTGCAGAATGCGATTTTGAGTATCAGAAATATCCGGGGCGAACTTTCTGTTCCGCCATCGAAAGAGATTCAGATCATCATCAAATTTCCTGACACCTCGAAAGAAGAAATCATCAAGAAGTATTCGAACTACTTCCAACGACTTGCCCGCGTGACAAGCATTGAACAATGGAATGACGGGACGAAACCGAAGCAAGCGGCAAGCGCCGTTGTTGAAGGGGGAGAGTTGTTTATTCCGCTTGAAGGATTGATTGACGTTGATGCTGAACGTGAACGCATTCAAAAAGAAATTGACCGCCTGCAGGGATTGTACGAAAGCACGGAGAAGAAACTGAGTAACGAAAGTTTTGTTGGTCGCGCGCCGAAAGAGATTGTGGACAAAGAGCGGGAGAAATTGGAAAGTTTCAAACAGAACTTGGAGAAACTGCGGAAAAATTTTGAGCAGTTTGAATGACGTATTAGACAATTCTTTGAATAAACAGTGAAACCAACAGTATATAGTTTCTTCTTAGTTTTCTTCTTTTTCACGATAACAAATGGGCAAGAAGTACAAGATTCAGTTTCGAGCAATACCTCCGTTCCAAATCAAAATATTGAATTGAATGATGACCCTTGTTCTTATGGAATACCACATGAGAAAAGCGCAGTTCCAATTAAACAAGTACAACCGGATTTACCCCAACTAGGTCCATCGTATAGAATAAGGGCTACAATATGGGTAAAAGCATTTGTAGATTCGCTTGGTGATGTTCTTGCTGTTAAAATATTGAAAAGTGATGCTGAAATTTTTAATGAAGTCGTTCTTGCAGCGGCAAAGCAATGGAAATTTTCACCTGCAATCATGAACGGAAGACCGATTGGTTGTTGGGTAACTATTCCATTCAAAATTGGAATCAATGAAAAGAGAGTTGTGGAGCAAAATCAAAAAGAATATAAACCAGTGAAGCCTCGAACAATAAAGCCGGAGAAGAAATACCATAAACCGAAAAAAAAATAAACGAAGGTTTATCCGCTGTGGAAGTTGTCACCGGTATTCTTTCCGATAAAAATATTCCATCCTCGGAACCACATTCACCTTCTCTCCTTGAATTTTCACACCCTCCGGTAACTCACTAAACACCACTCGAATTTTTTCTTTCACTGTATCGTTTCCTACAACCTGAAATTGCACGGGGATGGCGAGGAGCGTGTCGGGAAAAGAAAACCATTCGATGACTCGTGTATCTTTTTTTGTTGTGAATCTTAATGGAGTGGAAATCTCGGGAGGTTTCTGCTCTGCGGATGATGAGTAACTTACGTCCACTTTGTAGGGGCGTTTTTTGGATGTGATAGTCAGTTCGATGTTGTAATCGGTTGTGTCTCCGTGTACGTTTTTTGTTTCGGTACGATGTACGAGAGTGAGTGAAGAATCAAATAGCGCCGGGAAGGGGAGTTCTTTTTCGGTAACTCGTTCGTTTACTTTTATGCGTTTGCCGTTGTATGTCACTTCGATGTCATTCAGATATTCGAAACTCCTGAGTTTGAACGTGCCTGATGTGGTTTCAAGATTGTATTCAATGTTCGCTTCAATTTCCCGTTGCCAGATTTTGTTGTGAGCGGGAACATTGGTGAGAAGGAACGCAAAGGAGAAGAACATTGTGAACGTGCCAAGCACTGTCCGCTTTGATTTCAAGAAACGAAGTGAATGGGTAAACGATGGCATTGTCCTGAAGACAGCCGCCGAAAGATAGAGAAGAGGAAGAACATACAGGCAGAGAAAAAGGACCATCGCTCCATTGAATACCGCAGACGTCATCACGTCTGATGGCATTTCACGGATGACAAACCGAAACATTACTTCACTCCATTCTGAAAATATCAGGCGAATCATCCAGAGCGGAGATAGGGCGAGAAGGAGAAGTTTCAGCCATTTATTCTTGACGAGTATTGCCAGTGAGCAGAGGAGCAATGCGACTGCAGGTGCAAGGGAGATTTTTACACTCAAGAGCGAAGTGAGCAACATAGTTATGAGAAGTATGATTGCGCCGGAGCGAAATAGTTTGTACGGAGATTTTGTTAATGGGTATTTCTTCATCAACCATGCCGAAATGGAAATCCCCAACAGAACGCCTAGAATGGCAAGTACATAAAACGGATTTGGAAATGCGAGCCACGGATGCCGGATTCCGTTAAGGAGCCCTACAAGATTTGAGGAGAACCAAGCAGAACAGACGATGATGAATGTAAAGAGGGAAATCTTAAAGAATGTCCATTCATATTTTCCGTCTGACCGGATGTGTTGTTTTCTGATTTTAATGATTGAGAAAACAACAATGCAAAATGAAGCAAGCATACAAAGCCAGCAACTCCAAAGCGGAATAAAGATTGGAGTTTGTCCGAGCAAGAAAAGAAAATATTCTTCGGTTGATTTAACGGGAACGCCGTTATCAAATCGTTCGACAAGTTTGAGGATTACATCGCCGGAGCGTTTTAACCCGCGTACGTCAAAGTTTTGAAAGTTATCTTGCGGAGTATGAATCGGGTCGTCCGGTTGCGTGGTGAAATCGATGGCAGGAATTCCCCATTGCAAAAATGCTTCATGGTCGGAGCCGATACCGGAGCCAAGCGCATAGTTCACGGAGAAGAAGACCGAAGCATAGCGGAGTTGTTCGTAACCAAGTTTGAAATATTCTTCCACAGCGGCTTGAACAAGCCAACGGGGCGCGCTTGTATTCTGAGTTTCGAGCATCAAGTCAATTGTTCCGATTCCGTTTGCCATATCAACCTGAAGCATGAGTTCGATATTCTTTCGCTCCGGGAAATTATCAACAAAATATTTCGAGCCATCCAGTCCTTGTTCTTCGCCGCCGAAACAACAGAACAGAAGCGTTGATTGATGCGGAGAGGAAGAAAGAACACGAGATGCTTCCAACACAACCGCAGTTCCGGAGCCATCGTCATTTGCGCCGGGGATTTCCGGTTCGGCGGAATCAATGTGTCCGCCGATGACAATGATTCTTTCAGACGCGCCTCGTTTTATGCCGACAGCAATTCCGCTGTTTGTATTTACCCGTGAAGTTTTTGTGAACGGCATAATGTACGCCGTGTCGCATCCGTATTGTTTGAACTTATCAACGGCAAACTGCATTGCTTCGCGTTCAGCAGGAGAACCCATTGGGCGCGCGCCTATGGTTACGCTAAGGTGATGAAGGAGGTTTGTTGCGTTTTCTTGGGAGAATTCTGTCTGTGTAAATAGCGGGGGAGCGGGGAATAGAGTGCAGAGGAGAATGAGCAATAAGCGGTGAGCGGTGAGTAATGAGCGGTGGGCACTGAGTAATGAGCGGTGAGCTCTGAGCAGTGAGCAGTGAGGTGAGAACCATGAACAAAGAAGAAAGAACAAAGAACTATGCTTCAACGAAGATACTTTTCTAAAAATGTGAGAATCATGGTTTCGTATTTCGCTCCGGCAACCTGCCATGTGTCGTTATGTTTTGCCCCTTCGATTGGGAACAACTCTTTCGGTTGATTCGCATTGTTGTAGAGTTTGATGGTGTACTGGTGATTGATGAGATGGTCTTCCGTACCGTAAATGAAAAGAAACGGGATGCGAATGTTCTTCAATGATTCGAGCGGCGAGACATCATTCGCCTTAAACTTTGCCATCAGTTCGGAACGCTTAATGACGATGTTCCGGAGATAATGAAACGGAAGTCGTACCATGCGTTTTTGGTAATCATCAAAGATAGTGCGGAGTGTAGCAAACGAATTTTCAGCAATGACAGCCGCGATGCGCTTATCAATCGCCGCCGTTTGAATTGCCACTGCCGCTCCCATCGAAGTTCCGAACAAAGCGATTTTTCCGAGTTGAACATCAGTGCGGGTGTGCAGGTACTCGATAACTTTTTCGAGGTCTAACTTTTCAAAATAACCGTATGTGCAAAATTCGCCTTCACTGTCTCCGTGTCTCCGTGAATCGTACAGAAAAACATTGTACCGGTTTTCGTGCATCAATTTTGCAAAACGGATTCCATCCATTTTGCAATCGGCGACGCCGTGAAGATAAATGATTGTTCCTCTCGCATTCGGAGATTTGATAAGCCAACTATTCAATTTACCATTATCATGCCCCATGACATTTATTTCTTCATATACTAGCTGTAGTTCTGAAGGATGAACCGGTTGATTGAGTCGTTTATAGAATTCGGCAGTTCTTCTGCGCGGTCGAAGCAACAACGTTGGACCGATGATTGTCAGAATAAGCGTTGCGCTGAAAAGAAAAACAACGAACGCAACAAGCAATGCGAGAAAAAGTGTCATAGTTTTGGTTGATGAATATAGTGAGAGATGGAGAGTGATGCAATTTTGATTTCGGAATTCGGATTTCGGATTACGGATTTTGGATTTCGGATTAATGATTGATGATTGATGATTTTAGATTGATGATTTTAGATTGATGATTATAAATTCGAATCACCACTCACTACTTACCAATCACGAACTCACGATTTGAATCAGCGTCGTTTCTTCTTATATTTTTCCCGCTTTGATGAAAACACGAGATAATGCGCGGAAATAAGTTTTTAAAATTTGTTGATTACTACATCGGAATTCCGTTGGTGTGGTTGCTTTCGTTTTTTGCCGGAGGGAACAGGAACGCAGAGTTGAGAAAACTTGAACCGAAAAGAATTCTCGTGGTAAAACTTGTTGCTTTAGGAGATGCAGTTCTGCTTGTTCCATCGCTTCGTGCTTTACGAAGACATTTTCCGGACGCGGAAATAACTTTTCTCGGAACGTCGCTTACAGAAAATATCATCAAACAATTTCCTGAATATGTTGATAACATCATTTCAGTTGATGTCGTGAGGTTGGGGAAATCTCCATCGTATGCTTTCGGGATGATTTCAATGTTACGTTCATTGAATTGCGATGTTGTTATTGATTTTGAACAATGGACTCGATTAACTCCGTTGCTTCTTGCCTTTGGAAATATTCCTGTTCGTATTGGCTTCAAGACTGTTGGGCAACATCATCACTATCTTTACACACATGCCGTCGAACGAACGCCCAGCAGACATGAAGCAAAGAGTTTTCTTTCTTTGGTTGAATTGTTTACTCAGCAATCATCAAGCAGTGAACTGGAACTGAAAGTAAATCAAGCCAAAAGGGAAAACGTGATTGAATGGTTACGTTCAAAAGGATGGAGTGAAGCAAAGAACTTAGTCATCATTCATCCCGCTTGCGGAGCGCATGGGTTTCCGCGTGAATGGTCTCCAAAAAATTATCGTGAAGTGATTGAGAAATTGGGTCTTAACGAGAAATTGATTTTCATTATTACGGGAACAAGTAGTGAGAGTAATGTGATGAATGAAGTATGCGCGCTTCACACTCCAATTCTCCAAAACTCCACTCTCCAATATTCCATTAAGGATGGCGAGGAGTTTATTGCACTCCTTTCGATTGCCAATCTTTTTATTTCAGGAAATACAGGAGCGATGCATCTCGCCTCAGCGTTGAAAGTCCCGCAAGTGGCTCTTCACGGGCCAACGAATGCGGACATTTGGGGACCGATAAATCCGAACGCGATTGTGATAAAATCTTCCTGTCCGCACTGTCCTTGCTTGGACTTAGGATTCGAGTATCACCGGACTGATGGATACTGTATGGAACAGATTTGTGTTGAGGAGGTAATTGCGGTGTGTGAGCGATTGCTATCTTTGTGAGTAGAGTGCTGGGGTGAAGGGTGCAAGGGAGAATGTTCACCCATGCACTCTACGCCCTGCGCCCGCGCAAATCAGACGCGGTCACCTTTTGTAAACTCAAGCATCCAATACGGATAGAGCCGCGGCGGTTCGCTCAGTTTATCTAATCGTGCGACTTCATCGGAAGACATAACCCAATCTGTTGTTTTCAGATTATCAGCAAGTTGTTCCGGTGTTCTTGCGCCGATAATGATGGAAGAAATTCCCGGCTTTCTCAAAATGTAATTCAATGCGGCTTGTGCGATACTTGCATGATGTGTTTGAGCGATGTTCTCTAACTCATCAATGATTGTGTAAGCGTGTTCATCATCAAATTGCAAGAAACGAAATTGAGAGTTAGTAAAGCGCGTGTTGGGTGGAAATGGATTTCCACGGCGATACTTTCCCGAAAGAAATCCACCCGCAAGCGGACTCCACGGAATGATTCCCAATCCTTGGTCAAGACAAAGCGGGACAAGTTCGAGTTCCAACTCACGTGAGACGAGTGAATAATATGGTTGCAGAGTTACAAATCGTTCGAGATTTTGTTTTTCTGAAATTGCAAGGGCTTTCATCAACTGCCACGCTGCAAAATTTGAGCAACCGATATAACGTACTTTTCCTTGCCTGACTATATCATCAAGTGCACGGAGCGTCTCTTCGAGCGGAGTTTTGGGGTCGTAGCTGTGAACCTGATACAAATCAATGTAATCAGTGCCGAGCCGTTTCAAACTTGCATTGCATCCTTCGATGATATGGTGACGCGACAGACCAACATCATTCAAATCGGTACTCATGCGTCCCCGTACTTTCGTTGCGAGAATAATATCCTTGCGTTTTGTGCCGAGCGATTTTCCAAGTAACTCCTCAGCAACTCCTTCGGAGTAAATATCTGCTGTGTCGAAGAAATTGATTCCGGCATCGAGGCACATGTTGATAAGAGCGTCGGCTTCTTTTTGACCGAGTTCACCAATCGGTTTGAATCCGCCTCTGCCGCCGAATGTCATGTTGCCGAAGCAAAGTTCCGAGACTTTAATTCCTGTTGTTCCGAGAAAACGATAGTTCATAGTAGTTCCATGTTAATTAACCACTGAGGCACAGTGACACAGAGGATTTTTCAGTGTCTCAGAGTCTCAGTGGTTCAAAATTTCATTGAAGATAGAGAAGCCCGCTTTGTTTTCCAAACATTCTCTTTTGAGAAATCGGAAAATCTCCGTACAATGTGCCACGAAAAATCACCGCAATGAAACTACTCAAATCGAAGCGGCTCGGAATCTGGTTCGCTCTCATCGCTGAAGTTCTCCTGCTCACGATTCTCACTTCTTCCATAGATGCAGAGTCGGGATTCCAATCTACATTTCTCAACTGGACAAATCTTTCGCAAGTCATTCGTGCGCTTTCATTTATCGCCATCATGGCTGTCGGACAATCGGTTGTCATCATTACCGGCGGAATTGATCTTGGAGTCGGTTCTGTGTTAGGATTGACAGGAGTTGTTACCGCGCTATTATTGAATTTGAATTTCGGAATTGTTCCTACCATTATTATCGCGTTGATTGCAGGAACGGCGAGCGGACTTGCGAACGGACTTCTCATCACGCAAATCAAACTGCCGCCATTCATTGTTACACTTGGTATGATGAGCATCGCCCGCGGGTTGGCGTTTGGCATTACGGGCGGAGAAACGATTCGAAGTTTACCGCCTGAGTTTCTCACCATCGGTCAGGGAGAACTATTGAATATTCCGATTCCGATTATCATCATGATTTTATTTGCAATAGTGATTAGTGTTCTGCTGAAGTCGTCTCGTTGGGGACGATACGTTTATGCGATTGGCGGAAATGAAGAAGCGGCTCATTTCAGTGGAATCAATGTCAATTGGGTGAAGATTTTAGTATATTCGCTCTGCGGATTTTCAGCAGGAATTGCCGGTGTGTTGTTCACGTCCCGTTTTGGCGTTGGACAATCAACGGCTGGCAACGGCTATGAACTCGACGTGATTGCCGCGGCGGTTATCGGCGGCATCAGTCTCTCCGGCGGACGGGGAACAATTCTCGGCGCTATCATCGGTTCGGTATTGATGGGAATTCTGAGAAACGGACTTGTACTTTTGAATGTCTCGGCATATTGGCAACAAGTCGCTATTGGTTTGGTGATTGTTCTTGCTGTGGTGATGGATAGAAAAACGAAACGGTAATATCTCTGCGCCCTTTGCGTCTCCTTTGTGGACTTTGCGGTTTACAAAGACCCTGTTTAACCGCAAAGGTCGCGAAGTAGACGCAAAGAACACAAAGAATTTTAATTATTCAATAAAACTTTATCTACTATGAAGAAAATATTTTTATTTGTACTCTCACTCATTCTTCTCCTCTCTGGTTGCGCAAAGAAGCAGGAAGAAAAAGCAAAGCAATGGACATTCGCCTTTGTTCCGAAACTGTTGGATAATCCTGTCTTTCAGGTTGCGTGGCAGGGAGCGCAGGCAGGTGCGACAGAACTTGGCAATGGAAAAGTTATCGTTGAACGTTTCGCTCCCGTGAAATCTGACGCGGTTGAGCAGGCGCAAATCATCGAAAGTCTCATCGAACGAAAAGTTGACGGTATCGCTGTTTCCGTGAATGATGCGGACGCGTTGAAAGAATCAATTGATAAAGCGATGGATGCGGGCATTCCCGTCGTTACGTTTGATTCGGATGCACCGGCAAGCAAACGTATCTCGTATTATGGAACGCACAACGTGAACTGCGGAAAGAAGATGGGTGAACTTCTTGTGAAGAAGATGGGGACGAAAGGGAACATCGGAATTCTCATGGGAACTCCCGGCGCGCCCAATCTTGAAGAACGAAAGAACGCTCTGCTCGATTATCTTAAAGCGTATCCCGACATCAAAGTTGTCGCGACAGAATTTTGTTACGATGATGTGAACAAAGGAGTCAGCGTGATGGAAGCGGCAATTCAGGCGCACCCTGAAATGACGGGCTGGGTTCTTCCCGGAGCGTGGGCGTTGTTCACTCCGCCGCCGGGTCCGTTTGCATCGAAGAAGCCGGGCGATTTTACCGTCATCTCGATTGACGCTTTGCCTGAACAACTCGATTACGTTCGTCAGGGTTACGTTGATATACTGCTCGGACAAAAATTGTACGAGTGGGGTTACGAAAGCATCCGCGCACTCATCGCAATCAAGGAAGGAAAGAAAGTCGAAGAGATTATTGACTCGGGGCTTGATGAAGTGACGAAAGAGAATGTGGAAGAGTACGCTGAAAAATGGAAGTCAATGCAAAAATAATTTAACCGCCCAACGGGTCGTAGACAAAGGGCGCGAAGTTGATACGCAAAGCTCACAAAGATTTCTTTTGCGCACTTTGCGTCTCCTTTGTGAACTTTGTCTACGACCCGTTGGGCGGTTTAAAAGAATCCTGAAAGTAGAACAACTATGATAAATAAAAACATCCTCACCTTGATTTTATTCCTTCTGTTTCTTGTAACCATTTTTGGCTGTACCAAGAAACAAGAGACACAACAACCAACAACAAAAACCAAAGTCATTGGTGTTTCGCTTCTTAATCGCGCACACATCTTCTATCGCGATTTGGAAGAAGGATTGAAATCCGAAGCGGCGAAGCATGGGTACGAACTCATCATCACGTCAGGAGATTTTGACCTTGGCAAGCAGATGTCGCAAATTGAAGATTTTATTACGCGCAAGGTTGATGCGATAGTGTTGTGTCCGGTTGATTCGCGTGGAGTAGGTCCGGCAGTGAGAAAAGCAAACGAGGCGAAGATACCCGTATTCACCGCTGATATTGCGGCGGAAGAGGGTGAAGTTGTCAGTCACATTGCATCGGATAATGTTGCGGGCGGACGGCTGGCTGGCGAGTATCTTGCAAAGTATCTGAACGGAAAAGGGAACGTTGCAATTATCAATCAGCCCATCGTTACATCCGTGCTTGACCGTGTGAAAGGATTCATGGAGGCGATTACACACTATCCCGACATCAAAGTTGTTGCTGATGTGAACGGTGATGGTGTACGTGATCGCGCCATGCAAGCCGCGGCGGATATTCTTCAGGCAAATCCGAAACTCGACGGCATCTTCGGTATCAACGATGATTCCGCACTCGGCGCGCTGGATGCGGCAACGCAGTTTAATCGAATGAACATTGCCATTGTCGGATACGATGCGATTGACCCTGCTCGTGATGCAATTAAAAAAGGAACACCATTGAAAGCGGACGTCATTCAGTATCCGAAAATTATTGGCTCCACAACGATTGCAAAAATTGCAGAGTATTTCGGCGGGGCAACAATTCCTAAACTCGTTCCTGTAGAAGTTGGGATTGTGGATAAAGATGCGTTGATGAAAGAATCTGCACAATGATTTATTCTTTTCTTCGTCATGCCGAACTTGTTTCGGCATCTATTGCTTTTATGAGCGAAATAGATTCCGACATTCGTCGGAATGACGGTTATTTTTTTGTTAAGTAGAGAGAATAAGTCAAGGTGAACCTTCTTTCAATGCGCTCCATCCGAAAGCAGTACCCCGGCGTACTTGCTCTCGATGATGTGAACTTCGAGTTACAGTCAGGTGAGGTGCATTGCCTGCTTGGAGAAAATGGCGCGGGGAAATCCACGCTGATGAAAGTTCTCTCCGGCGCGATTCAAAAAGACGCCGGAGAAATTCGGATTGATGAGAAACCGGTTGAGATTCAATCGCCGGCACAGGCACAAAAACTTGGCATCGGAATTATTTATCAGGATTTCAAACTCGTTCCTGAACTGACTGTCGCTGAAAACATTTTACTCGGCCACGAGCCGATGAAGAGCGGATTGCCGTTTGTTGATTTTCCAACAATGCACAAAACCGCGCGAAACATTCTTGCACAACTTGGCGAGGAGTTCGATACGAATGAACAAGTGAATTCTCTCAGCGTTGCTCAACGGCAAATTGTTGAAATTGCCAAAACACTTTCCTCTACGAGCCGTAGGCAAGAAGTTCGCATCCTCGCGATGGATGAACCATCGGCTTCGCTGACACAACGAGAATTGAAAAATCTCTTTGCTATCATCAAGCGGTTGAAAGCGGAAGGAGTCGGCATCATTTATATTTCGCACCGGCTCGAAGAGATTTTTGAAATTGGTGACCGTATTACGGTACTCCGCGATGGTAAACATATCAAAACTTGTTCAATCGAGGAAGCAGACAGGCGCAAGTTGATAAACTGGATGGTCGGACGCGAAATCGAACAGGAATATCCGAAGATTGAGTTGCAACGTGGCGACGAAATTCTTCGTGTTGAAAATATCAGTGGTGGAGTTGTGAAGGATGCGAGTTTCTCGTTTCACAAAGGTGAGATATTCGGATTTGCAGGACTTGTCGGCGCGGGGCGTTCTGATCTTGCACGAATAATTTTTGGCGCTGATAAAAAATCAAATGGGAAAATTTTCCTACAAGGAAAAGAAGTCGCACCATGTTCTCCCCGTGAAGCAATTGATTTAGGTATCGGCTTGCTGACGGAAGACCGCAATCGTTTAGGATTGTTCATGCAGATGGACATCAAAGAGAATATTTCGATTTCCAATTTGGGAGAATTAGTGAGCGGATTCTTTATAGACAGGAAAAAGGAAGTCACAGCCGCAAATGAATTTTCAAACAGTCTGAGAATTAAAACTCCGGGCATCGAACAATTAGTAGAAAATTTAAGCGGGGGCAACCGGCAGAAGGTTGTGCTTGCCCGATGGCTATTCACAAAATCAAAAATATTGATTTTTGATGAACCGACTGTCGGCATTGATGTTGGCGTGAAGTACGAAATCTATAACCTGATGAATCAATTGGCGAAAGATGGAATCGGCGTAATCGTTATCTCGTCCGATTTGCCGGAACTGCTTGGAATCTCCGACCGGATTGCAGTCATGTGGCAGGGACAAATCACCGGCATTCTTGAGCGCGCTCAGTTCTCTCAGGAAAAAGTGATGATGCTTGCAACCGGACAAGTTGGAGAAACAGCAAATGTCTGAGCAGTCATCCCCGAAAAATATTTTCAAGAAACTGTTTGACCGTTTCGGTATCGGCATTGCGTTGCTTGCCGAGTTGATTCTCTTCTCTCAACTCTCCGAGTTCTTCTTCACGCCCGATAACATTCTCAACGTAACGCTTCAAACCTCAATCACAGCAATTATTGCAGTCGGAATGACGTTCGTTATTCTCACGGGAGGAATTGATTTATCCGTCGGCGCGTTGGTTGCTTTAACCGGAGTAATTACGACAAGCGCGTTGAGCCAATCCGTTCCGTTTCCGGTTGCATTACTCATTGGATTGTGTGTTGGCGCGATTGCAGGAATGATTGCCGGAGTGTTCATTACGAAATTCAACATCACGCCGTTCATTGTTACACTTGCGATGATGACCGTGAGCCGCGGACTCGCATTCATGTACACCGAAGGAAGACCGATTTGGGAAGTACCGCCGGAGTTCAGCGTTCTCGGTAATAGTCGCTTGTTGGAAATTCCGATTCCGACGATTTTTATGTTCGTTGTTTACATACTCGCATTTTTGATTCTTCATCGAACACGATTTGGAAGATATGTGTATGCAGTTGGCGGGAATAAAGAAGCGGCGCGGCTTGCCGGCATCAACACAAACAAAGTGTTGTTACAAGTCTATATGATTTCCGGTGTGCTTGCTTCTCTCAGCGGAATTCTCCTTGCTTCGAGAATGAACTCCGGTCAGCCGAATTCCGGTTTGATGTACGAACTTGATGTGATTGCCGCAGTTGTTGTTGGCGGAACAAGTCTCACGGGCGGACGAGGAACAATTATCGGAACATTCTTAGGAGCCATGCTCATCGGTGTTTTGCGAAACGGATTGAACCTACTCAATGTCAGTTCGTATGTTCAGATGGTGCTTGTGGGTATCGTGATTCTGCTTGCAGTGTTGATGGATAGGATGAGGAAGTGATTCGTGATTGGTGAGTAGTGAGTAGTAGTAATCAGAATATAGACTTCAGAAAAAAAAATATATAAAAGGAAAAAGTATGATTGAAGAAATTTTACGCGTTCTCTTGATTGAAGACGACCAACATGATGCATACATGGTGAACGGTTATCTTTCCGGCAGTTTCAAAGTTGATTGGGTGCAAACACTTGAAGAAGGCATCACTCGTATTTCAACACGCCAATACGATGTTGTGTTAGCCGACCTTACGTTACCCGATAGTACGGGGAATGATACGATGAAAGCGGTGATGTCTGCCGCGCCGGAATTACCGATTATTATTGTCAGTGGGAAACACAGCGAACGGTTTGCTATTAAAACGGTTGGCGATGGAGTACAGGATTTCTTCTTCAAAGATATGTTACAACCGGATAGTCTTCGTCGCTCGATACGATACGCAGTGGAGCGCAAACGGAATGAGCGTGAACGCGAACGATTGCTACGGGAACTTCGTGAGGCGTTAGAAAAAGTAAAACATTTGAGCGGTTTACTTCCCATGTGCGCGTGGTGTAAAAAAATCCGTGATGATGAAGGATACTGGCATCAGGTTGAAGAATATTTGACCGTTCATACCGATGCAAAACTAACGCATGGAATTTGTAAGGAATGCAGTGAGAGGATGATGAAAGAGATTGAAGTAAATAAACGATAAGAAAATCTCTAACGTATAAACCTATTTTTCTTTGTAATATTGTGGGTAGAGTTTTTTCATGCACTCAGGACAAATACCATGAGTCAAGGTGAGGTCGGTATGTTCAATCAGGTACGCTTCAACCTGATTCCAATAGCCGCTGTCGTCCCTGATTTTTTTACATGAAGCACAAATCGGAAGGAGCCCTGTTAATGTTTTCACGTTGTAAATTGCTTGCTCGAGATCTCGGATAAGTTTCTCGCGGAGTTCTTCTCCATGTCGTCGTTCGGTAATATCTCTCGCGACAACCTGATAGCCGGTTATCGTTTCTTCACCCCAAAGTGTTGTAACGTTTTGTCCAACCCATAATTCTTTCCCGTCTTTTGTTAAAACAGGACATTCAAAATATGTTTCCTGAAGTTTGTTGTCTCGTTGGGTTCGATATAAATTTCTAATATTTTCCTGAAATCGTGCAGGAAAAAAATCTAAATAATGTTTCCCAAGAAGTTCATCAGCAGAATACCCTGATAATCGGACAAGCGCTGTGTTAAAAAGAACGATATGTCCGTGCATATCGGTTCTGCAAATAATTTCCTGCGCCCGTTCAACAACGTCCTGGAACAATTCTTCTGTCTCCTTTAGTTTTTTTGTTTGGGCTTGATGGTCAATGAGCAGTTTGGTAAGTCGCTCATGTTCCGACCGGTATTCTAAACTAATCATCACATGCCGACGTAACGATTGAAGCGCGTCTAATTGTTGCTCGGATAGTTTTCTGGGGATTTTATCAATAACACAAATTGTCCCGATGTTGAATCCATCGTGAGTAACTAACTTTGCTCCGGCGTAGAATCTAATGGATGGCTCGTTTGTGACTAATGGATTGTCTTTGAACCTCTCATCAACCAAGGTATCGTTGACGATGAATAAATCATCATCAGTAACAATTGCATGGCCACAAAAAGAAATATCGCGCGGTGATTCGGATTCTTGTATTCCTACTCTGGATTTAAACCACTGTCTTTCGGAATCAACAAGTGATAAGAGGGCAATCGGGGTATCACAAATAAATGATGCAAGGGAAATGATATCGTCAAAGATGACTTCCGGAGGTGTATCTAAAATATCAAACCGATAAAGAGCTTGGAGCCTTTCTGATTCGTTTATTGGAATTGGCGCTGGTTTCATTCTTCTTTTTTTGGATGCTGAAAGAATATAGTAAGATGAAAACTGAAGTCCAATGTTCTTGAGGGTGATGAATGGGAGAAAAAGTCAAGTTATAGTATATTATGAGAAAGATATTCTCACAACGAAATGGACTAAAAATGAAATTGAAAGAAATTATCATTCATGGCATGACATGTCAACATTGCGTAATGGCAGTAAAGAAAGAACTCGGCAAACTACATGGGGCAACAATCGAACACGTGGAAATAGGAAAAGCCCGTTTGCTTGTTGAAGAAACAATGGTGACAGATGAAATGCTTGCCAAAGCTATAGAAGAAGCCGGATATACTTTGCAATTGTAATGCAAGATAAAAAACAGACAATTACGCTTCCGGTCGAAGGAATGACGTGTGCAAGTTGTGTTGCCCGTGTCGAGAAGGTATTGAAAAAGGTTGAAGGGGTTGAAACTGCAAATGTTAACCTCGCAACCGAAAAAGTAACGCTCTCGTTCAATGAAGCAAAAACGAACTATGAACAACTTGCAACCGTGGTGGAAGAAGCGGGATATAAACTTATCATTCCATCAATTCCGAAAGAGATTCAGGATTCAAGATTCAGGATTCATGATTATAATGTACTCCCGCTTCACTCACCACTAACGACTCACAACTCACAAGATTCGAGCGAATCGAAGTTGAAGCGTGAATTTCTCTTCAGCGCATTCCTCACAGTTCCAATTATGTTCATCAGCATGGTAAGCATGATGGATTGGTTCATGAGTGTTTCACCACTCTCGATGGACGAAGTGAACAAACTCCTGCTTATTGCAACAACGTTGGTGCTTGTTGTTTCCGGTAAACGATTTTTTGTTACCGCATGGAAACTTGCAAAACATTTCTCTGCCGATATGAACACGCTCGTTGCGGTCGGTACGGGAACGGCGTATGTGTATAGTTTAGTTGCTGTGATGTTCCCGCACTGGCTTTCGATTCATGATGCATCGAGCCATATTTACTTCGATACTTCGGCGACAATCATTACGCTTATTTTGCTTGGACGATTGTTAGAAGCGAAGGCAAAAACACGAACTCGTGATGCAATGAAAAAACTCCTCGGTTTGCAACCGAAGACAGCGCATGTAACACGAAACGGAATCGAGAAGGAAGTCGGTATCGATGAAGTGTTGAAGGAGGATATTGTTCTCGTTCGACCGGGAGAAAAAATTCCTGTAGATGGAATCATCATCAAAGGATATACATCGGTTGATGAATCCATGGTGACAGGCGAAAGTATTCCTGTTGAGAAAACAGTTGGCAGCAATCTCATCGGCGGAACCATCAACAAGAACGGAAGCGTTGAATTTCGTGCTACTGCTGTCGGACAGGAGACGGTGATTGCGCACATCATCAAACTTGTGGAAGATGCGCAAGGCTCAAAAGCGCCGATTCAGGCGTTGGCGGATAAAGTCGCCGCTGTGTTTGTTCCGGTAGTCATCGGACTTGCAATCTTAACGTTTGTTGGATGGTTTGTGGTTGGAGGTTCGGGGTTTGCTTCTTCGATGATAAACTTTATTGCTGTGTTAATTATCGCTTGCCCGTGCGCTCTCGGACTTGCAACGCCGACCGCGATTATGGTTGGCACCGGACTTGGCGCATCGAAAGGAATTCTCATCAAGAATGCTGAGAGTTTGGAACGCGCACATAACATTCAAACCATTGTATTTGATAAAACAGGAACAATTACGGAAGGAAAACCGGTTGTAACGGATGTTGTGCCGTTTGGTAATCTCACGGTGAATGAGGTTCTTCAAAAAGCCGCATCGCTCGAAAAACATTCCGAACATCCTCTGGCTCAAGCAATTGTTCGTCATGCGACTCAGAAAGGAATACCGTTGTTACCTGCCGAATCGTTTGACGCCGTTCCCGGTTTCGGGATTCGTGGATTGGTCGGTAGCGACTTTGTCATCGTCGGAAGCGTTTCGGGACTGAGCGAGTATGTCCTATCAACAGAAGAAGTTTCACCTGTTGCTGATAAACTCGGTGATGAAGGAAAGACTATCGTTTATGTTTCTGTTGGTGACCGATTGTACGGGTTTATCGGAATTTCTGATTCTGTCAAACCGACTTCGCGTGAAGCAGTTCAACAATTGAAATCCATGAATATTGATGTTGTGATGATTACCGGTGACAATTCATTTTCAGCACAAAGAATCGCCGAGGAAGTTGGGATTGAAAACGTTCTGGGAAATGTGAAGCCCGAAGAGAAAGCATCACGGATAAAATCTTTGCAAGCCGAAGGAAGAATTGTTGCAATGGTTGGTGACGGAATCAACGATGCGCCTGCGCTTGCGCAAGCTGATGTCAGCATTGCAATGGGAACCGGAACCGATGTTGCGATGGAAACAGCAGACATCACTCTGATGAAAGGCGACTTGCTTTCGGTTGTTCAGGCAATCAAACTTTCACAGTTGACGATAAGAACAATCAAGCAAAATCTTTTTTGGGCATTCATCTACAATGTCATCGGGATTCCGGTTGCCGCGTTCGGTTTGCTCAATCCCATGTACGCCGCTGCAGCGATGGCGTTTAGTTCGGTCAGCGTTGTCACTAATTCTCTAAGAATTAAAAGCAAGAAACTTTAAAAAAATAACTCACAAATTTATAGTCAGAACAAGGGTCAGCACAAATGACGAATGACCATTGACTAATAACAAAGAACCAAGAATCAAGTATCAAGTATGAGAGACGTATCAGCAAAATCAAACACATTACGAACTGCAAAGGCAGAAGCAACACTTGTTGTCAGTCCGTCAACGATTGATGCAATCAGAACCGGAAATGTACCAAAAGCCGACCCGCTTATAGTTGCACGGGTAGCCGGAATTCAAGCGGCGAAAAATACAAGTATCCTGATTCCCTATTGTCATCAGGTTCCGCTTGATTTTGTTTCAGTTGATATTCAACTCGGCGCCAATTCCATGACCATCACGACAGAAGTGAAAGCAATTTGGAAAACCGGAGTAGAGATGGAAGCAGTTGTTGCTGCATCTTCTGCCGCTCTTACGTTGTACGACATGCTGAAAATTATTGATGATGAAATGGAAATCGTTTCAGTCAAACTGCTCTCGAAGAAAGGTGGCAAATCAGACTTCAAAGAAACGGGAGAAGGATTAACCGCGGCGGTGTTGGTTCTCAGCGATACAGTGAGTAGTGGAAAAGGAGAGGATACGTCGGGGAAGATCCTGAGTGAAAGATTGAATGGTTACGGGTTTCGGGTTACTGGTTACAAGGTGTTGCCTGATGAGCGTCTATTGATTGAAAAAGAATTGAAGAAATTAGTTGATGATGATAAAGTCAATTTGATTGTGACAACTGGAGGAACGGGAATTGGTCCGCGAGATGTAACGCCTGAAGCGACGCTTGCTTTGATTGACAGACGACTTGATGGAGTTGAAGAAGCGATTCGTAACTACGGTCAGAGCAGAATCCCGACTTCGATGTTTTCTCGATGTGTTGCTGGTGTTCGCGGAGAATCAATCATTATCAATCTCCCAGGTTCGGTTGGTGGAGTTATTGATGGTATTGATGCAATCTTTCCATCGGTGATACACGGATTTAGGATGTTGAGAGGGGAGAAGCATGGCTGATATTGCTGGGGTGCAGGGTGTAGAGTGCGGGGGTGAATTATGGGGAAGTTGATTGTACATCATTATGAACTGGAGGTGTATAAACTTGGGTTTGAATCTGCTATGAAAATATTTGAAGTTTCAAAAGCATTTCCGAAGGAAGAGAAGTATTCTTTGACTGATCAAATAAGAAGATCATCTCGTTTTGTATGTGCGAACATTGCGGAGGCATGGAGAAAAAGAAGATATACTGCCGCATTCGTTAGTAAATTAAATGATGCAGAAGCGGAAGCGGCAGAGACTCAAACGTGGATTGAGTTTGCAGTGAAATGTAACTATCTTGAAAAACAGACGGCGGAATTGTTGTTCCGTGAATATGACAAAATCATTGCTAAGTTTGTTACAATGATAAACAATCCAACACCATGGATTCTCCCAAAATCAAATACAAAAACAAATTAATAAAGGGTAGTTCCAAAAACTTCAATCAAAAATGTTTAACCGCAAAGCACACAAAGAATACGCAAAGTGGCGCAAAGAAAATAGGGTTTTTGGAACTACCCTAAATTCACCATAGCACTCTACGCCCTGCACCCATGCATATTAATCAAGATAAAATTATGAAAGAACGAATACAGAAACTTCCTCCCGGACAAGTTCTCACAAAGAAGTTCCCAATTTATACTTACGACGAAACACCGATAGTTGAACAGAAAGACTGGAAACTTCGAGTGTGGGGAGAAGTTGAAGAGGAACGAGTATTCAGTTGGGAGGAATTCATGCAACTTCCTCAAACAACAATTCGTGCTGATTTTCATTGCGTGACTCGCTGGAGTCGTTTCGATGATGACTGGACAGGTGTGTTGTTCAAGGATTTTGTTCAGTTCATCAAATTGAAGCCGACGGCAAAGTTTATCATGCAACATACGTATGATAATTACACAACAAATCTTCCCATCGAAGTTATGCTTGATGAAGAAGTGATGTTTGCTCATACATTTAACGGGGAACCGCTTCCGCGTGAACATGGCGGACCAATGCGTATCTTCACTCCGAAACGGTATGCGTGGAAAGGGGCAAAGTGGATTAACGAAATCGAATTCATGCAGTTTGATAAACCCGGATTGTGGGAACGTAATGGTTACAACACTCCCGCCGACCCGTGGAAAGAAGAACGGTTTGGTTAATTAGTGAATAGTTAATTGGTGATTAGTTAATTCGTTAATTCGTGAATCGTTCAATATTGAATTTTCAACAAATCACCAATCACCAATCACGAACTCATGGGAATTAAGTGCGGCATCGTAGGACTTCCGAACGTTGGTAAGTCCACTCTCTTTAATGCAATCACCGCGGCGGGTGCGGCGGCGGAGAATTATCCGTTCTGCACGATTGACCCGAATCTCGGAATTGTTACTGTTCCGGATAAACGGCTTCATCGCATTGCGGAGATTTACAAGCCCGCGAAAATTACTCCAACGACAATCGAGTTTGTTGATATTGCCGGACTCGTTCGGGGCGCGAGCAAAGGGGAAGGACTCGGTAATCAATTTCTTTCACACATTCGCGAAGTGGATGCAATCTGTCATGTTGTTCGATGTTTTGAAGATGAGAATGTTGTTCATGTTGATGGGAACATCAACCCGATTCGTGATATTGAAATTGTTGAGACGGAATTGATTCTGAAAGATTTGGAAACCATCGAACGGAAACAGGCTGAAGCAGAGAAGAAGGCAAGGAGCGCTGATAAGAAAATCAAAGCGGAAGCAGAGTATTACACACGTATTCGCGAGCATCTGCTTTCCGGGCGGCTTGCAATTTACGAACATCCGGAAACTCCTGATGAACAACTGTGGCTGAGAGACTCTCACTTGCTCACAGCAAAACCTGTCATGTATATTTGCAATGTGGATGAACAGCATATAGCGGGCGAGAGTGTATTTGTTCAGCAAGTGCGCGAACATGCGAAGAAGGAAGGGGCGAAGGTTGTGATTGCATGTACAAAGATTGAAGCGGAAATTGCGGCGATGCCATTTGAAGAACGTGAATCATTCCTCCATGAACTTGGAATTCAACACTCAGGACTTGAGCAGGTGATTCACGAAGGGTATTCGCTTCTCAATCTTATTACGTTCTTCACATCGGGCGATAAGGAAGCGCGTGCATGGACAATCCGTAAAGGTTCGTACGCGCCGCAAGCCGCCGGAGAAATTCACTCCGACTTTGAGCGTGGGTTTATCCGTGCGGAAGTCATCAAATACAAAGATTTAGATTCGCTTGGTTCGGTTCATGCGGTGAAAGAGAAGGGCATGCTTCATGTCGAAGGACATGAGTATGTTGTGGAGGATGGAGATGTGATGTTTTTCAGGTTTAACGTGTGAGTGGGGCTCAAAAGTTAGATTTCACTGTAGGCGCAACCTTCATGGTTGCGTTTGCACATCAAAAACGCAGACATAAAGTCTGCGGCTGATAAATATGAAGGTCATCTCGTTCTGTATGTGCGAACATTGCGGAGGCATGGAGAACAAGAAGATATACTGCCGCATTCGTTTTTTAGTATCCTTTGTATCCTCTATTTCGGCAATGACGATGTGTGAAAGGTATGTATTGTAGATGTCCTTCTTCATTACGTTGTCAAAAAAAATCCATTGTGATTTCTTTCTTTTCAGGTGCGTCATCTGCAAAAAGAACGTTTGGTTTTTTGTTGTAGGGGTGTGGGATTCGGGATTGCGGACGTTGGTATTGGCGATACATACGTTTGTCTCCTCGATTGAGGTGTTTGTTTCCTCGATAAAGGTGATTGTTTCCTCGATTGAGGATGTTTTTTTCTCGATTATGGCTTTTGTTTCCTCGATTGGGTTGGTTGTTTCCTGAATGCGGGTGGTTTTCTCCTCGAATAAGGCGCTAATTTCCTCGAATGGGATGGTTGTTTCCTAAATGAAGGAGGGTGTTTGTTGAATGCGGGTGATTGTTTTGTAAACAGAGGGGGTTAGTTTGTGGATTGGAAGGCATGATGGGGTTTTCCGCAGGCGTAAAGCCTGCGGCTACGGGATTATCGTGATAGGAGGAACGCTGAGCGTTTGTTTATGGCATTGCTACGCGGAGCGTAGCAACGAGTTAGAAATGCGGGTGATTGTTTGGTAAACGGAGGGGGTTAGTTTGTGGATTGGAAGGCATGATGGGGTTTTCCGCAGGCGTAAAGCTTGCGGCTACGGGATTATTGTGATAGGAGGAACGCGGAGCGTTTGTTTATGGCGGAGAAAATGCACTTTACATTATGGGAATTATTGTAATTGTGTTACCCGTAGTTGGATTGGGGTGTCGGGAGGGGAACTCCCGACAACACGTTTAATTTCTCTGAGAATACCCCATTCCCCAAAAGATAGAAATATTTAATTCAAAAGTATTTTTGTAATTGATATCCTGAGGGCTGATGAATACCCGAGATTCCAACCCAAGCGTAAAATAAGATATAAGTCTATAATGATATCCGAAACCTAAACCAACCAACCAAAACGCAGGCTCGTTATAAATTTTTGTTTTCATGAAATTTAATGACGCGTAAATAGGACGACCTGTTGTAGAGTAACCATTATATCGAAAAAAAAATGAATGTGAATAAATAGCGTCAGAAGAATCCCCCCAAAATAAATCAGTACCTAAAGAAAAAAAATCAAAAGGATATAGAACTACAAAAGGCTGGTATTCAATATTTCGCTCAGTCTGCTTCAAAACGGAAATAGAAGTATCCTTTGCTGTGATTGGTTTATCACTATAATGAATACCAATTTCTAAAAAAGGGTCCTCTGTATAATTGATTGTTAGTTTTTGTCGAGGACCAACAACTCCGTATTCATCTGCATAGACCCAATAAAAATGTTCACCAGGTTCTAAATTACCTTTCATGTGAGTTTTAAATCCCCCATAAATTTTTTCAGTCGTAAAATTAAGACCCCTTGACTTGGATTCATTAGAATAATTTATACAGAGAGAATCGTTATTGTTATATAGTGTAAAGCCGTGCTGAAGTAGTGTATGATAATCGATTGTAAAAATGGTATTATCTTCTTTCTTTAATTTATAATCAAAGGAACTAATATCAATCGAAGTTGAGTCGTCCTTAGTGAAATTAAGTTTAGGATTATCAAACTCTGAAGAAGTGCTAAACAACAATTCTTCTGAGAAAGAACTAATAGTAGAATCGTTTTCAAATAATTGTATAATAGAGTTTCTTTTAAAGAAATTATAATCTTGGGGATAAATATAAATCAAGGGCTTATCTATAGATTGAATATAGATTGTCTCTTCATCAGATTCATTTACTCCATCAAATATTTTAAGACCCAATTTATATTTAACCTTCTTATGAACGACAAAATGTTGTTCAATACTATGTGGGTCAATAGGAACTAATACGTCTAATGGAACATTCACACCACCACTATCATTTATTTGACGCCAAAAAAATTGAAGATTTTCCCGGGGGGTATCGAAGTCAATAGAATTTGAAGCCTCAATATTCACAGTATCTCCTACCCCGAAAAAATACACATTATTGCTAACAGTAGGTAAGCCCTTCAATGAGATAACAGCAATTGGACGAGAATCAGATTCTGGAAAAAGTTGTTTTAAAGCGTTCTGAATATCTGATAAATATTTAGGAGAAGATGGATTAATAAAAATGCTCTTGGATTGTAGAGGTTGCCGGATAGATTTTACTCTGAGTTCACTTTTATTGTCTGTAGGTAAAACCTCATACAGAAAAAATTGGTATTCCAGTAAATCGTTAAGCTGATTGACTTTAATATTTAGAAAGGAATTATAACTCTTAAGTTCTTTATTTATATTTTCATGTTCTTTTTTGGCTTTTTCGCTTAAATCAAGATACTGTGTTTTTCCAGCATAAAAATCAATGACACTTCGCATTGTTACTTGGTCACTTATTTCGTCTTGGTATCTGTTTAAATTAATAATTTTTTTGAACAACTTGGTGGTATCATTTGCCAACCTAAGTGATTGTAGTTGAGATTCAATATATGGTAACAGAAAAACATTTTTTTCCATATAGAATGCCAATACCTTTTCGTTTCCCCAAAATATTGTAGGAAATAAAAACAAGAAAAAGAGATATGTAATATATTGTTTGTTATTTAGCATATTATTAATTCCTCTACAAGCATTCCTTAACTTTTTGAGCGATCAAGTTGGAGTTTGAAATTACAATATTTTTTAATGTACTGTGAATTCTATTTTCAACTTCATTATAAGGATTTCCAAAAATTGATGTTCTTTCGATTGTTAAGTTCTCAAAAGAATAACATTCTTTACCATTAAGCATAAGTTTAATATACCCTCCAGTGAAATAGTAAAGTTCCTTATTCTCAATTTTAACAATTCTTCCTTCATAGATGAGTTCAAAAGTGTTATCATTGTTATTAATCTTGTATTTATAACCCGTGAGTTTTTCTATTGCTGTTATTAATATTTTATCGGAAGGATAAATCGAGAATGAAGAATCTATGATATTGGGGGGGTAATTAACCATATTGGGAACCACATTTCTATTCTCTTGTGTGTTCTCAACTGGTAGGTGATAGATACTTAAAAAAACTGTAAAAATTGATAAAGAAAGGATAAGAAAAATAGTAAGTGAGAATGAAATAAGGAATATTTTTCCTCGTTGATATTCAGGAAAATCTTTGATATAAGGAAAAAATAAACTGAAAATAAGAACAACTAAACCGATGGCTCCGCCTGAGATTTGTGCTAAAAGTGCTTCCGGATTAAAAAATCTTGCTAGCAAAATGCCGATTAACATTATAGCTAAACCAACTAGTCTGATTTTACTAGTTATTTGTGGTAATATTTTTGTTACCTCAAGTATTTTTAACATGTTTTTTTTGGTAATACATAATCTATCTTTTTTAAAACAAGGTATTAAATTTAAATCAAAAAAAATATCACCGAACTATCACTTTTCATTTCAGGATTATAATAAACACTTCTCTCAAACTTCAACTAGGATTTGGATAAACTCAGCTAACTTAAAAGGATTAGTTTGTTGATTCTATTTTGTGAATGAAAAGATGTTATGTGTGAGTTTTTATTGTTCTTGTTAATTTTTGGTCAGGAAGATACCTCATCTCCAGCCCCTCTCTTTCATGAGAGGTAAGAAGATGACCGCAGGCGTGAAGCCTGCGGCTACGTTTTGTTTGTATTGATTCAATGTGGTTGTGAGTACAATTCTCTTCCATTATTTTGCATCTTTAGGGAACATCCCCTCTACGAGTCGTTGACCTAACCCCTCTCCAGAGGCGAGTCTTCGACCTTCAAAGGGGGAATCTATTTTTAGTCTTTGCTGGGTTTGGTGAATTTGATTGCGGTGATTTGGTTGAATTGCGGGCTGGTGGCGCCGAATACGGATTTGACGTAGGATTTTACATCGGCGGCGATATCTACAAGCCCGGTCTCTTCCTGATAGAGGAGCGTGTCGCGGTTGATGCGCGCAGTACTGAGTGGCGTGTAGGCATCGGTGACGGCTTTGTTTTTTGCTCTGAGCGTTTCGAGGAGAGTGGTGAGCGTGCCTACTTGCAGATCGGTTTCGTTGGGTGTGTAAAGGGGCGTTGCTGTGAGTAGTTGAATGAACTTATCGAGGTTTTCGATGCGATTGTCGAAACTCATTTGTGATGCGGAGTGTGTGTTGTCGGGTTCGCCTTCAGCAGGTGGCGGCGGTAGTTCGGTGGAACGCTTTCCTTGTAGTTTGTTGGCAAGGGTTCTGGCATCTGCCAATGTTTCTTTTGGCGCATCGGAACTATCGAGCGCATTGACGACGCGGGTGATGAGTTTGTTGAGCGGCTCGAAGGCGGCTTGCCGTTCGTTGACGGCGGTGGTGAATGGGGCGAGGACTCTGTTGACATCTGCGAGACTGTTCTTTGCAGTGTCGCGAAGTGTTTCGAGCGAACTGACTTTTAATGTAGCTTTTGCCGGATTGTATGAGGCTCCGTATCCTGAGCAAAAAGAAATTAAGGTGGAGAAGTTTTCTACGTTTTTTGCATGACCTGTTTCTGACATGGTTTTATCCCTTTAGTTTTGTAAATAGTTATTTGTGATTAGTTCATTTAGTAATTCGTTTCTGATAAATAATTCTGTCCGTAATTAAATCCTACTCAATCCCGAGAATGAGTTGGTGAAAATATACGAGTGTAGGGTGTGAAAAGCAAGAAAAAAAAATTCTGAACCTGGATTATTGGGATTAAAGGATTATTGGGATTAAAGGATTATTGGATTATTGGATTATTGGATTATTGGATTATTGGATTATTGGATTATTGGATTATTAAGATAATAGTGGAGAAATAATAGCAAGGTCACAGTCCATGGAATGGTCATGACTTGCCAGAAGAGAAAAACGTTGGTGGTTTTTTATTTTACACAGAAAAAGACTGCTTTGCATCATTTAGGTAATTTGGTTATATTAGTCGCCCAAAATTGTATTGGATGCCGTTTCCAAGGATTTTTGTACCGTTTTCAAGGTACAGTTCACACTAACCAAGGTTAATAATGCCTGAATTGAAAGTTTTTGCCGGACGCTCGAACGCTTCTCTTGCGGAGAAAATCGCGCTTTTTGCAGAACTTCCTCTTGGTCAGGTCGAGTTTAAGACCTTTAGCGACGGTGAAATCTGGATGAAGTACATCGCGAACATTCGCGGCGATGATGTGTTTATCATCCAGACAACAAATCCACCCGCAGAGAACATGATGGAATTACTTATCATGATTGATGCGGCGAAACGTGCTTCGGCAAGAAGGGTAACGGCGGTCATTCCGTATTTCGGGTATGCCCGACAGGATAGGAAAGACCAGCCGCGTGTTTCAATCACCGCAAAGCTCGTTGCGAACCTGATAACGAAAGCGGGCGCAGATAGAATCATTACGATGGATTTACATGCTCCGCAGATTCAGGGTTTCTTTGATATCCCGGTTGACCATTTGTATTCATCGGCAGTGATGGTCCCGTTTTTTATAGAGATGAAAATTCCTGACCTGACGGTTGTATCTCCTGATGTCGGTGGAATTAAAATGGCACGAGCGTATGCGAAGCGATTGAGTGCGGATTTAGTTGTAATTGATAAGCGACGACCTGTTCAGAACGTCGCGGAAGTTATGAATATCATCGGCAGTGTAAAAGAACGAAATATTTTACTTGTGGATGATTTGATTGATACGGCAGGAACATTTTGCAATGCAGTAGAAGCATTGAAGAATGCCGGTGCGAAGGATGTGTATGGCGCTTGTACGCATCCGATACTTTCTGGACCCGCAATCGAGCGGCTCGAACAAAGCGTAGTGAAAACAGTGTTCGTTACCGATTCTATCATGTTGAATCATTCCGTAGCACAGTGTGAAAAAATTAAAGTTCTTTCGGTAGCCCAGTTGTTTGCAGAAGCAATCAGGCGGGCTTATGAACACAAATCTATCAGTTCATTATTTGATGTAGATAAAGGATAACAACTCATTTATGCGTGAGATAACATTACAAGCAGAAGTACGAAATGAAATAGCAAAGGGATTGTTTGCTTTGCGACAGCAGGGAAAAGTTCCGGGCGTATTTTATATTGTCGGCGAACAAAATATCCCGATAGCAGTGACAGAGAAAAATCTGAAGCCGGTCGTTTATACGTCGGAAGCACAGATTGTGAATCTTCAACTCAGCAATGGTGTAACGAAGCAGTGTATTCTTCGCGACGTTCAGTATGATGCGTTGACGGAGAAGCCGATTCATTTCGATTTACAGGGATTACGCGAAGACAGAAAAATCACTTTAGAAATTCCGATTGTTGTTACCGGTCAGACGCCTGTCGGTGTTCGCGACGGCGGATTGCTTCAACACTTCGTTCATAAACTGAGAGTCTCGGCGTTACCGAAAGATATTCCGAATCATATTGAAATTGTCGGAACGGATTTAAAGATCAATCATTTTGTTCACGTCAGTGATTTGAAATTGGAGAATGTCACGGTTCTTGAACATGCAACCTTAGCGCTCGTTGGCGTTGTGCCTCCGACGGTTGAAAAAGAAGCAACACCTGCGGCAGAAGAAGCGGTTGAACCGGAAGTCATCGCTAAAGGCAAGAAACCTGAAGAAGAAGGCGCTGAGGGCGATAAGAAAGCCGAAGGCGGCGCAAAGGCTGAAGCAAAGAAGTAATAGATTTACCGTAGTACAGCATAGTGTATCTCATCATCGGACTTGGGAATCCGGGACTGGAATACGATGGAACACGACACAATATCGGGTTTGCAGTTGTTGATGCAGTTGCCGCTCAGTTAGGTCTTAGTTTCAAAAAAGGCTTGGGTGATTATCAGATAGCGATTTCTAAATTGGTCAGTTCGGGGTTGATACTTGTGAAGCCAACGACTTATATGAATCGCTCAGGACAAGCGGTGAAAACCGTGATGAAACAATACATCATTGAACCAGTGAATATCGTTGTGGTAACTGATGATTTTCATTTGCCGTTAGGTTCTGTTCGTTTACGACAGAAGGGGAGCGCAGGCGGACACAACGGATTAACGTCGGTTATTGAACATTTAGGGACAAACGAATTTGCCCGAATACGGTGTGGCATCGAGAGTTCTGCGATGCCGAAAGACAAAGAGAAAATAACAGAGTTTGTGCTTGGTCGTTTTCGTAAAAGCGAACAGGCAGAAGTAAAAGCAATGATTGACCTCGCACGTGATGCGGCAATAGTTGCTATGACAGAAGGCTTTCACAAAGCCATGAATAAGTTTAACTCAAGAGAGTAAAATATATTGACGATTGAAACATGGAAATGAAAACATGACTCAATCGTCAATGATACAATTTTTTAATTCACCCTATTCCTGATTGGCTCTCCGCCAAGACAGGGATCATGTTTAACGTCCGAAGGGAAAAACAATGGAAGAAACAAAACGTCTCTACGAGACAACCTTTATCGTTAACGCTTCACTCGAAGACCCGCAGATCGAAGCAATCATCGCACGCATTCAGGAAGTTATCACCAAGAATGCAGGCGAGGTTGTCGCAATCAACCGCTGGGGTCGGAAGCGTATGATGTATCAAATCAAAAAGAAGAACAGCGGTTACTACGTCAACATCGAGTTCAATGCACCGACAACAATCGTGAAAGCGCTTGAACACGTGTATATGCTCGATGAACATATCATTCGTTACCTCACCATCAAAGTTGAAAAGAAAGCGCTTCAGGCTCGCGCGCAAGCGGCATTGCGAAAAGAAGAAGAAGATTCTCTCTTGTTGGAAATTCCGACAATTGAAGAATTAAAAGAACCACTTTTCGATGATGAACCGGTCATTATCTAATCAAGGATAATTGATTATGGCAGACTTAAAAATGCCGGAAATAAACTCGGTTATCATTGCCGGGAATCTTACGCGAGACCCGGTTTATCGGAAAACAAGTAGCGGCACTCCGGTCGTGAACTTCTCTGTTGCAATGAATAAAAAATATCGTGATGCAATCGGGAAGTGGCAGGAAGAAGTGTGTTACATCGGCATCGTCGCATGGAACAGGCTTGCTGACAGTTGTTTCAACCGGTTGAAAAAAGGAAGCCCGGTTCTTATTGATGGTGAGTTACAAAGTCACTACTTCAAGTCAGAGAACGGCAACGGAAGAACCGTCGTCGAAGTGAAAGCACGACGTATTCAGTTTCTCAGTAAACGAATGTTGAATGGAGAACAATTCAGCCCCGACGGACAGATTGAAGAAGAACCGACGGTGGTGGAAGACGATACGTTCGAACGTTTTCTCTCGCACGAAGAATTGCAACTCTTGCATGAAACCTCACCAAGCGGAGGTTCAATGCCGAATGAGTTATCACAAAACACAGAAACTATACATCTATAACAACGTAACAGGGAACAAGTAAATGGTAAAGCAAGAAGTACAAGTAAAGAAAAAACGCCCCTGTCGCTTTTGTGAAGCGAAGGATATTTATATTGATTACAAAGACGAAAAGAAATTAGTCCGCGCGATCAATGAACAGGGAAAAATCATTCCGAAACGAATCACGGGAACGTGTGCAAAGCATCAGCGTCAACTGGCGCAAGCCATCAAACGCGCACGTCACCTTGCGCTGATTCCGTTTGTCAGTGAAACAATTCGTTAAGCGAAGGAGAAATTTATGAAAATTATTTTACGTCAAAATTTTGAGCAGTTAGGACAAATCGGTCAGGTTGTTGATGTTGCCGACGGATACGCACGTAACTATCTCATCCCCAAAAAAATTGCTTATGCCGCGACAGAAGGTAATCTCCGCGCCCTTGAAGAAGAAAAGAAGCAGCAAGTCTATCGCGAGAAGAAAGACCTTGTGAATGCACAGAAACTCGCTACCGAACTTGAGAAACTTTCCATCACGATTCCGATGAAAGTCGGAGAGGATGACAAACTTTTCGGTTCAGTCACATCGCAGATGATTGCCGACGTGCTCACAGAAAAAGGAATGACGATTGACAAGCGCATCATCGAATTTGATGAACAAGTAAAAGCGCTCGGCATCTATACTGCTAATGTGAAACTTCATGCGGAAGTCACAGGCAAACTCAAAGTTTGGGTTGTGAAAGAGTAACAATTACAGTTCACTGAAGGGAACTGTAATTGACGTATTTTTTAAACTGAATCATTGCCGTTGGTTTATACCAACGGCAACATACATAATAAACCTATGGAAGAAGTAAATTTCCTCACCGCATTTTTCTTCGGCTTACTTTCGTTTATCTCGCCATGCGTGCTACCGATTGTGCCGGGGTACTTGTCGTTTATCTCAGGACTTTCGTTCGATGAAATGATGAGTGAAACATCTGCTAAAGATGTTCGGAGAAAACTGATGATGAACTCGCTCATGTTTGTATTGGGCTTTTCGACAGTGTTTATCATTCTCGGGGCGTCAGCAAGTGCTGTGGGAAAATTTCTCCAATCCAACCTTGATATCATCAGTAAAATTGCAGGCGGAATAATTATTATCTTCGGTTTGCACATGATTGGTGTCTTCAAGATAAAATTCCTCCAGTACGAAAAGCGGTTTCAATCGAATGCAAAGCCACTTGGATTATTTGGGACGTTTGTGGTCGGTCTTGCGTTCGCTTTCGGATGGACTCCCTGTATTGGTCCAATCCTGGCAAGCATTCTTGCAATCGCCGCACAACAAGATACCATCGGGCAGGGAATTTTGTTGTTGACACTCTACTCGGCGGGGTTAGGAATTCCATTTCTTCTCACAGGATTAAGTATTTCCGCTTTCTACAAAGTGTTTAATAAATTCAAACGACATCTCCACAAAGTTGAAATTGTTGGTGGAGTGTTGTTAGTTCTTTTTGGTGTTTTGATAATGACCAATTCATTGACAATTATTTCGGCGCTGCTCTCCGAGTGGTTTCCGTTTCTCAATGAATTAGGTTGATGTTTGATTAGTTGAAGTAAAAGTTATCATGGCTAAGGTTCTTGAAAATTTAGATGAAGTAACAATACGGTTCGCCGGAGATTCCGGTGACGGTATGCAATTAACAGGGATGCAATTCACAAGTACGACCGCACTTGTGGGTAATGATTTAAGCACACTCCCCGATTATCCTGCCGAGATTCGCGCCCCAGCCGGAACGCTGTTCGGTGTCAGTGGATTTCAAATTCATTTCGGTTCAACTGAGATTAATACTCCCGGTGATATCTGCGACGTTCTTGTCGCGATGAACCCTGCCGCATTGAAAGTGAATTTACGCGCTCTTTCTGATGGCGGAATTATTATTGCTAACACGGATGGATTTGATTCAAAAAATCTCAAACTCGCCGGCTATCAATCAAATCCTCTCGAAGATAGTTCACTCGAAAAATATCGGCTCCACGCAGTTTCCATTACGAAACTGACTGAGAACGCGCTTGCCGATACGAATCTCTCTCCGAAGGTTGTCGAACGAAGTAAGAATTTCTTCGCACTCGGGATGATGTATTGGATGTACTCGCGTCCGCTTGAACCGACGCTCCGGTGGATTGAAGACAAGTTCAAAAAATCTCCTGAATTGGTTGAAGCAAATATCCGCGTCCTTAAAGCAGGTCACGCGTACGGAGAGACGACAGAGATTTTTGCTGTTCGATACGAAGTAAAACCGGCACATCTTCAAAAAGGAACATACAGAAGCATCACGGGAAATGAAGCCGTTGCCTGGGGATTGATTGCCGCATCGGTGAAATCGAATTTAGATTTGTTTCTCGGAACATATCCCATCACACCGGCAAGCGATATTCTTCATGAATTATCGAAGCACAAAAATTTCCGCATCAAAACATTTCAGGCGGAAGATGAAATTGCAGGCATCACAAGTGCCATCGGCGCATCGTATGGCGGAGCGCTTGCGGTAACAACGACAAGTGGTCCCGGCATGGCATTGAAGACAGAAGGATTCGGACTTGCCGTCATGCTTGAAATTCCTCTTATCATTGTGAATGTTCAGCGCGGCGGACCGAGTACCGGCTTACCGACGAAGACAGAACAAGCAGATTTACTTCAAGCAGTGTGGGGACGTAACGGCGAAGCGCCAATTCCGGTAATTGCTGCGGCAACTCCATCAGATTGTTTTACAATGGCTTTTGAAGCGGCGCGCATTGCATTGAAATACATGACTCCGGTTATATTGTTGACCGATGGGTATCTCGCCAACGGTGCGGAGCCGTGGATGATTCCGCAAGTCAGTTCGTTGCCGAATATCGCGCCAACATTTGCAACCAATCCCGAAGGATTTCTCCCATACAGTCGTGATGAAAAAACACTTTCACGTCCTTGGGCAATTCCCGGAACTCCCGGACTCGAACACCGTATCGGCGGTTTAGAAAAACAACATGAGACTGGCAACATCAACTATGAACCGGAAAATCACGAGTTCATGGTGAAGATGCGACAGAACAAGATAGATGGAATTGCTGATGATATTCCTCTCGCCCAGGTGGAGGGGGATGAGAAAGGCGAGTTACTTGTCATCGGTTGGGGCGGAACGTACGGTGCAATCCGAACGGCGGTTGAAGCAAAACGACGAGAAGGGAAATCGGTTTCGCATTTGCATTTGAAACACCTCAACCCGTTACCGAAAAATCTGGGTGAAATTCTGCTCAAGTACAAAAATATTCTTGTTGCAGAAATCAACCTCGGACAATTGGTGAAGATTCTCCGTTCGAAATATTTATTGCCGATGCTGAGTTATAACCGTGTGTTGGGATTGCCGTTCAAAGCGAACGACATCGAACAAAAGATTGATGAAATATTGTAAGGAGATTGACCATGCATTTAGTTGAAGAACTCATACAATCAAACAAAAATTTTACAGCAGAAAAATATACTGCAAAGGATTTTTCCTCCGACCAGGACGTCCGTTGGTGTCCCGGCTGTGGTGACTACTCGATTCTCGCGCAGGTTCAGCGAGTGATGCCCGAACTTGGTATCCCGAAACATAATCTTGTTTTTGTTTCCGGTATCGGGTGTTCAAGTCGCTTTCCATATTACATGGATACATACGGCTTTCACGGCATCCATGGACGCGCGACTGCAATTGCCACGGGTTTGAAAATTGCCCGACCTGACTTGACCGTTTGGGTTGCAACAGGCGATGGAGACGGATTGAGCATTGGCGGAAATCATTTTATTCATGTCTGTCGTCGTAATGTGAACATGAAAGTCATTTTGTTCAACAACCAGATTTACGGTTTGACAAAGGGACAATATTCACCAACGTCAGAATTCGGTAAAGTCACGAAATCATCTCCGCAAGGAACGGTTGACCAGCCATTCAATCCGACACTGCTCGCTCTCGGTGCGGAAGCATCATTCGTTGCCCGCACGCTTGACAGAGACCCGAAGCATCTGCAATCGGTTATTCGACGCGCGGCGGAACATCAGGGAACTGCGTTTGTAGAGATTTACCAAAACTGCAATGTCTTCAATGACGGAGCCTTCTTTCCGTTCACGGAAAAAGAGACGAAGGATGAGAACGTGGTGTATCTTGAGCACGGAAAGCCAATGGTGTTCGGCAAACAGAAAGATAAAGGAATCAAACTTGAAGGATTTACCCCGACGGTCGTTTCGTTAAGCGATGGAAAATATTCTGTGAATGATTTGATTGTTCACAACGAGAACGATACGATGCTTTCGTTTATTCTCGCCCGGATGTCGAGCATCCCGAACTTACCGAGACCGGTTGGCGTGTTCTACAAAGTGCAGAAGCCGTTGTATGAAGTTGAAATTGAACGGCAGGTTCAAACAGCAATCCAAAAGAATGGAGAAGGAGATTTGGAAAAGTTGTTGAATCATGGCGAGACGTGGACAATTCAATAAAAGAAAATGAAGCCTCCAAATTATCGGGGGCTTTTTTGTTAGAATGGATTTCACTCAACTCAAATCAATCGTCGAACAGAACAACACATTTGTTCTGACGACACATGTCAATCCTGATGGTGACGGATTAGGCTCCGAACTTGCACTCGCTAGGGCGTTGCGTAAACGAGGAAAGCATGCAACAATTATCAATCATAGCGAGACGCCGGAACAATATGTTTGGCTTGATGAACAGAATGAAATTCTCAAGTTCACTCCGGAACGGGATACGGAGAAGATTCTTCAGGCGGACGTAATCCTTGTTGTTGATACAAACCATCCTGAGCGACTTCGAAGCATGAAGGAGGCGGTTCTTTCAAGCAAAGCCACCAAAGTTATCATTGACCATCACCTCGATGCTGATTCATTCGCACAGCATTTTGTTATCAATGCTGATGCAACATCAACCGGGGAAATTGTGTATCAGTTTCTCATGTCGTTTGATAAGTCAATGCTTGACAAAAAAACTGCGCGCTATCTTTACACGGCAATCATGACTGATACCGGTTCGTTCCGTTTTCCAAGAACGGATGCAGAGACACACCACATCGCCGCACATCTTCTTGATTGCGGCGCAGACCCGACTGAATTATTTTCCAATGTGTATGAACAATGGTCGGTCGGCAGAATGAGGTTGCTCGGCGAAATGCTTGATTCAATGAAACTTGCCTGCGATGGAAAAGTGGCGTATGTCGTTTGCACAAGAAAAATGTTCGAGCAAACAGGAACCTCAGAAGTTGAAACTGATAACTTCACAACATACCCGATGAGTGTACGCGGTGTTCTCGTTGGAATGTTGTTCAATGAAATGCCGAACGGAGTGAAAATCAGTTTCCGCTCGAAAGGGACAATTCCCATTAACAAACTCGCTAACGAATTTGGCGGAGGCGGACATCTTAATGCCGCCGGCGCCCGTGTGCATGATGTTTCTCTGGAGGAATCTATTCGACGGGTGTTGGAAGCAGTTTCGAAGTATATTTCGTGAGTTGTTCGTTGTGAGTAGTCAATATAAATTGTCAATGGTAAATTGTCAATTGTCATTAGTCATTTGTCATTTGTATCATTATTGTTTATTAGATGCTCATTGCTTCAAACTAAATGATTGTAATCTATAATCCTCAACCATAACCAAAAACTAATACAAGTCTATGAATTTATCTTTCCAAACATCAAGTCTAAAGTCTGTCAAAGCAGATGCTGTGGTTTATTTCATCGAAGAATCCAAAACGACATTTAAAAAACGCATTGCTGAGTTACGAAAACTCTTCGGGAAACGGATTGACCACATCATCGAGTTAGAAAATTTTACAGGGAAAGATTCTGAGTCGCTCTCGATTTTGACGGAAGGGAAATTGGCATCACCCCGGTTATTGTTAATCGGACTTGGCGACGAGAAGAAACTTACGATTGAGAAATTCAGAAGAGCGGCGGCACGCTCTGCGAAGCAGGCAAAGGGGATGAAACTGAAACATGTTGCAATGGTTTTGCCAGAGGCAAGTGAGACAATAACCGACGTTGAACTTGCAAAAGCGTTGGCAGAAGGCGCGTATCTTTCTTTGTACAAGTATGACAAATACTTGACGGAGAACAAAGAGAAGAAGAACGTTGCTCAACTGACATTGGTGAGTGAGAAGAAGGAGATTGAGAAAGAAATCAACAAGGTACTTCGAGAAGTGAAGTTTGTTTGTGAGGCGGTCTATCTCACCCGCAATTTGGAGAACGCACCTGGGAACGAACTCTATCCTGAATCGCTTGCACAGATTGCAAAAGAATCGGCGCAGAAGTTTGGTTACCGTTGTACGGTGTGGGATAAAAAGAAAATTCAGGAGATGAAGTTCGGTGGCTTGCTTGCGGTAAATTCAGGGAGTGAGCGTCCGCCGCGATTTATCATTCTTGAACACAACGCCGGAAAGAAAAATCTTGAAACGATAGTCCTTGTCGGAAAAGGAATTACGTTTGATGCCGGAGGAATTTCCATCAAACCGGCAAGCGGAATGGGAGAGATGAAAATGGATATGTCCGGTGCGGCGGCGGTCATCGGCACGATGGAAGCAGTAGCACGCTTGAAAGTTCCTGTGCATGTTATCGGATTGATTCCTTCGACAGAAAATTTACTTGGCGGCGCGGCAATGCGTCCCGGCGACATTATCACTCACTATGGTGGGAAGACTTCGGAAGTAGATAACACGGATGCAGAAGGTCGTTTGGTGCTTGCCGATGCGCTTGCGTATGCATCAATCTACAAACCGAAAGCGGTAATTGATTTGGCGACGTTGACGGGAGCGTGTGTTGTTGCGCTCGGTCATTACGCAACGGGAATGATGGGGAATGATGATGAGTTGATGTCGAAATTGAAAACGGCGGGCGAAGCAACCTACGAACGCGTGTGGCAATTACCGATGTACGATGAATATGAAAAACTTATCAAGAGTGATGTTGCAGATGTAAAGAATGTCGGCGGGCGTTGGGCTGGCGCAATCACTGCCGGATTCTTTCTGAAGAAATTTATCGGTAAGTATAACTGGGTTCACCTTGATATTGCAGGGACTGCAATTCTCGAGGAGGATTTACCGTACGCGCCGAAAGGCGGTTCGGGAGTTGGTGTGAGGTTGTTGGTGGAGATGTTGAAGGGCTGGAAAACAAAGTAGGAAATATTTCTATTCCTCGGCTTTGTTCAATATCTCTTGATAGAGTGAGTCAGAAATTCTGAAATTGGCTTCGCGGATAAGAAAATCTAATGGTTGCCGAACATCGCTAAGCAATCCAACCTGTTTGGAACGCAGTAAGATACCTAACGTACCGACGATTTGTAATCCTTCTCGTTTTGCTACCGTTCTCCCTTTCATCTCGTCTGTTAAAAGTAATTCTGCGTGAAGTTCTTTAGCGAGGGCTATTGCTTCCGCCTCTCCGTCGTCTAAAATAAGTTTTAGTTGATAAAGGTATTCATTATCGGAAACAGATTTCACTTCAATCCAGGACGAGGAGGATATCTCTCGTAAGTCGTAGCCCCACCTCCTAAGTTGCAAAAGTTCCTCCATGACCGCCGATGGAATTACAACATTTTCAAACAGTGCATGCAGTAAGTGTAAGTGGTGAATTCTGAATAATGAACTGATTGGTGTAGTGTCGCTGACCACAATCATGTTGTTCGGAGTGCCTGAAGAGTTGCTAAATCAGTTTCAAGTTCTTGAACTGAATATGGATTTGGAATATTATGTTCGACTAGTAACTTTTCGAATTCTATAAAATCCAAGTCGGTTATTTTACGTGCTTGTCCTTGTGATAACATTCCCTTTGAATAAAGGAAAAGAGCAATTTCTCTCTTCAATTCTTCTTCAGAAATTTGGGTAGCCGCAACAATTTCGTCATCAATGATAAGCATAAGTCAATTTTTTATTTTAATGTACAATAGAATTCTAATAACACAAAATATTGAAAACAATCGAGTTTCAAAATTCAAGGGAAAGCGGTTTGGGAGTTGTGTTCGGTTGTTGGTGGAGATGTTGGGGGGTGGAAGTGATTCTTGCTGTCATTGGTCAGGAGTCATTCGTAGTGAAGTAATATTCTTGTTTGGTTTGGATTTAAAGTAGGAATACGTCAAATAAAATACTAATAAGGGAAAAATTGTGACGATGAATTTATTGAATAACCAAGCTTGTTGAAACTCTCCGTGCAACACACTCGAAATCGCACGTGTCACCCCGCACCCGAAACATTCCACACCGAAAAGATTTTTGAAAACACAGACTGTTGGTAATGTTTGGAGAACCTCCGTTGGAATGATAGCAAGAAGACTTACTCCAACGGAGATAACTGCAAAGCCGACAAAATATTGTCGGCGAATGCTGTAGGAAGAAAGCATGGTTAATCTTTTAAGGGTCTGCCCTGAGCATCACGGTTGAGCGAGCCGGTGAGAATCATAATGCCATCAACTAATCCCCAAATGCAGGAGGCAACGGAAGTGATTCCGCACGTGACAATCCCGAGTAATCCGAGAATCAATTGGGCAACAGCGATGTTTGTGTAGCCGAGATAAAAGCGATGAATCCCGAGTCCGCCGAGGAAAATGCCAAGCAATCCTGCGGCAATTTTTGATTTATCTGCCTGTTCATAGATTGGCAATGCCAATCGTACGCCGCACTTGGTGCAAATTTCCGCAAGCGGATTTGTTTCTCCGCCACAGTATTGACAAAATCGTTTCCCGCTGTTTAATCCCGCGCCGCACGCAACGCAAATGACCGCCTGAGGATTGATTTCTTTTCCACAATTCCGACAGAACATACTGTTCTCCTAAAATAATTGTTATTAACGTTCAATGAATTCTCTTTGGTGTACGGTTGAAAGTGAAGAGATGTTTCTCTGTTCAAAAATTTATTGCCCGGAAAGTTTCAGTTCGTCAACAATTCGTTCTCGGCTGGGAAATGTCAAAGCAATATAAACTATGAGTATAAATGCCGGAACGATATTCAACAAGAATTCAGGATATGAACTGAATGAACCATCGAGAACGCCAAGCAGGCAAACAACTAACCCGAACATCGCGGGCATTTCAAACGAGGCTACGGTGATGATTTTTTTCGTCACCAGGATTTTAAACCGTTGCTCTACCACATTCTTTGTTTCGACAGATTGAAATTTTGCATTGAATATCTTGTTTACAAACGGAAAAGAAGAGTATGCTATTGTGCAAAGGAGTAGCGTGATGAACGAGAGTGTTTGTATCAGTTCACTGTTTTGAGAAGGGAGGTTTTCTGCAGTTTGCGCAAGGAGTATAATAATGAAGCCAAATGTTACAGGGCTTGTTCCGAGCGCGAGGTGTATCGCCTGTAACGGTTTAAGTCGCTCTGCAGTGAGGAACTGTTCAAGGGTGTCGTTGGAATGAGAATGAATTTCCATTTTCGCTGTTTCTATGTAAAAGTTTTAAGAATTGTTCTGCTTTTTTCTTTGTTGCATTTCTTGGATTGTTTGTTTGCTGTTCAGCAAACTTTCGGACCGTTTTGTTGTTTCCAAGTTCATCTGCAAAACTCTTCAAAGCAATAATGATTTTTCCCATGATGATGTTTTTACATTCGTCTGTTTCGTAGTTGTACGATTGGATGTTGAGAAGGTGCGTAATGATACTTTTCCTGTATTCGGGATTTGACTGGGCAATTGTATGAAGTGCGGCAATTGCATGAGCAGCGGTTATCAATTTCCCTTCTTGAAGGAACGTAACCATTCGCTTCAACAATAATTTTTTTGTTGATTCATCCCCGAACCTGAACATATTTCCAATAACATCAATGGCTGACCATTTGAGAATGTTGTTGCGGCTATCAAGAAGGTTGATGAAGAAATTGAGGTGAGGGGAGAGAAGTTGAGGATGAGATTTAGCGATGGCGATGAATCGCTTTGCCGCGCCGTATTTGATTTTCGGATTGTCCGATGAAAGCGATTCAAGTTCCGGGATTGTTGGTGATTTATTCATGGCATTTGTTACCACGTTTCAACAAAGATTGCAAGAAAATTATTTTTCTTGCAACAACCGTTCGTGTTCCGAGTCAGAGAGTTGTAATTCATTTCTCCATCCGCTTAGCACGTTCAATTCTTCCTGAGTGAGTTCGCCCTCCTGACGTGCGTAGTTCAACGTTTCTTTGTATAAAGAAATCAGCAATTGTTGAGGAAGTTTTTTGGTTTCTTCAATTTGTTTCCCGATGATTTCGACGCGCTTGTTTCGTATTTGAGATTCAATCAGTCGCGCTTCGGGATGATGTGAATTGATTTGCAGAATTTTTGTCACTTCAATCAACGCTTCTTGTAACGATTCTTTCTTCAACAACTCTTTACCGGCAGAGAGAAATTCCTGAATTTTCTTCGCCTGAGCTTCTTCTTTTCCCTCCGTCTCCGCAGTTGTTGTCGCTTCAATTATTTGTTTCTGTTTTACTTCCGACTCGGTCAGTACTTTGTAAATCGGGAGCGGGGTAATAATGTGTTTGAGTTCTATTTCGCCGACGTATTCAATAATAAATTCTTCGCGGTTGCGGATTTGATTATACACATCCTGAGAAACATAGATAGCGCCCGGTTTTGCCTGTGCCTGAATCCTTGATGCAATATTGACCCCGTCTCCGAAAATATCATTGTCTTTGTAAATAATGTCGCCGAGATGAATCCCGATGCGAAGTTGAATCTGCTTTTCTTTCGGCGCTTTACTGTTGTAGTTGTTCAGCGCGTTATGAATTTCTAACGAGCAACGAACTGCCTGAAGGACGCTGATAAATTCTACAAGAAACGCATCTCCGACCGATTTAATTTCTTTTCCATCGAATTTCTTAAAGAGAGGACGTAAAAGTTTTTGGTGTGTATCGAGTAATTGTAACGCTAACGATTCATTCGTTTGTGTGAGCGCGGCATATTGAACCATGTCGGTAAACACGATCGCCGCTAACTTCCGCATCTTCCCGGATGATTCCGCTTCGTGAACGGGCGTTTCTATTTTTGGTTTCGACGGAGTTTGTGGTGTTGATTCAACAGGCTTTGGTTTTTCTGCCTCAGGAACGACGGGAGACTTCGTAGTTTCGGTTACAACCTTGGGTTGTTCGGTAGCAGGTTTCGGCGCGGGAACTTGTTGAACCAGTGGTTGTTGAGGAATTGGTTTCTCTTCAGTTCCGGTTTTTCCCAAAACATTGTTGATGCGTTGGCGATATGCCTGAGCGTACAGATTTCCCGGGTCGAGTTGTAATGCTTCCTCAACCGCTTCAAGCGCGGATGCCGCTTCTCCGTTCTTGAGGAGTTTATCAGCGCTCTTAATGAGTTCGCTTGCTTGCTTCTTTCGTTCGCCGTCAGTCTGTGGAATATTTTTTCCCATTACTTCGATTGTAATTGAATCGTTGATAAAAATTCCGGTTGCGCTCGAAGGTTGTAGAAATCGCCGTTCATCAATTCATCCATTCGATAGTCGAGTGCAATTGCTTCCCGGAGATACTTCAGAGCTTCATTTTTTTTATTGAGGTCAATCTTCCCGCCGCGATGGGAAGCCATTTGCACGGAATACATTTGCGCCAATTTGTATAATACCGTCACATTTTTGCGTGAGTACGGAATTGCCCGGCGTGCCATGTCCAATCCTTCGGTGAAACTTCCATAGCGCGTAAGCGTGAGCGCCAGGTCCATCAGCAAATTTGCATTCTGCGGAGAATAAATCAATTGATTTTGAATGATGCCACGCATAGTATTCAGCGGGCGATTCGCTTCTGGAATTTTTCCAAGCACTTGAAGGATTTGCGCATGAAGATAAAGTAATTGCAAGTCACGGGGGTGGTCGTTCAAAATTCGTTCACATGCAATAATAATTCTTTTTCCCATAGCGACCTGTAAGTCCGGGTCTGCCATCACTATGTTGCCGACAGTCTCTACTAAATAATGTGTCGAGTCTTCTACAATCTGTAAAGCATATTCCTGGTACCTCATTGCCTCACGCAATTTCCCTTTGAATGCATTGGCATATCCGAGAGTGAGCAATACCTCTGTGTTGCGCGGGTTCACTTCATAACACTTGTTCAACGTTGTAAGAGCATCATCATATTTTCCGAGATAAAGCAACGCCTTCCCTTTGTGCAGGAGAGCATCGGAGTTTGACGGGTATTGTAACAATACCTCATCAAGTAATTTTATTGCCTCATTGAATTTTCTTTTTAATGACGCAAGTCGAGCCTGAGAAATTTTTGTCATCGGTAACGTAGCATGTAGTTTGAGCGCTTTCTGCACGAATAGTTCTGTTTTCCTATAAACAGAATCGGAGCGGTCCCACTGTTTCTCGATTTTTGTAAGTAGTGCGGCTGCGACACCGGCGGTTACATCCGGATAACGTGAATCGAGTGTTGAGGCTTGTTCGAACACCTGATATGCTTGTTGAATAGAAGCAGGCGTTGATTGTTCCAGTAGTTCAACTGCGCGAAGATACTGAATGTATGCGGAAGTGTTTGCGGTGCCGGTTCGTCTGATGATTTTTATTCCGTCATCGGAAAGGTTTACATCCATTGCTTTGGCAAGTTCCAGAACAATTTCTTCAGGAAGTTGCATGAGTTGTGAAGCAGGTTTTTCAAAATGTCCTGCCCATACTTCTTCGTTCAATGAATCAAGTACCTGAACATCGGCAAGATAGGTGTTCCCGGTGCTGGAGAGCGAACCGCGTAAAACGTAAGCAAAACCCAACTTATTGATTGCCCGTGCAACGTTCGAGTGTTTTCGTTTCAGGTTGGCTGTTGACGTCAGGTTCATGACGGTGACATTTTTCATCAACAACATTTTGTTCGATACTTCCCGCGCGAGTGAAGTTCCCAACGATGCTTCATCACTACTCCGCCCGGTAAACGAAAACGGTTCAATGGCAAGAGTGACTGTTTGCGGAAAAATATCTTTCTGAAAATAATAAATCAAAAAAACGAGAACAACGCCGACGATAGCAAACGCCGCCAGTTTAAATGTCTTTGCTTTTTCTTTTCGTTTTTGGCTTGCTAACTCACGTTCTCTGTGGTAAGCCGCTTCCTCATCGCGAAGTTTTTTTTGCTGAGCTTCCCTTATTCGGTGTTCCCAAATTTTCAAGTCGGAATGTTCGGGTTCAAGTTCTAACGCGAGTTCAACTTCAGCGAGCGCATCCTCGAATTCCGCGTTTGAGTGGTGTGAACGAATTCGTTCGATAGCGGCACGAATTTTCTCTTTACGTTCCTGTTCTTCAATTTGCTTACGACGTTTTTCATCGTCCGCCTTACGTTTTGCTTCTGCTTCCTCTTTTCGTTTTCGTTCTTCTTCCGCTTTACGTTTTCGTTCCTCCTTCTTCTTCCGCTCGACCGCAAGTATGCGGAGGATTTCTCCCTTCCGAAGTTGAAGTTTTTCGATTACCGTTTGCTGTTCTGTTGTTGCCCTCTGAAGCGTTTCATTGAGAGATGTTTCCTGCTCGGCAAAATATTTTTGAACAATAGAATGTGCTTGAAGCGTCACATCTTTTTCTATGCGCTTGATTTCCTCGTCGAATGCCTTTTGCTTTGCATCCGCAGTTATCCGAAGAAGTTCTTCAGTCCATTGTTTATCGTTGTTTTGCAGAGGTTTACCCGTGTCTTAGTATACTGGGTGAAAATATAGAGAATTCGTGGTGGATTATCAACTACAAAGAAGAAAAATGTGATGTGAAATTTCTCTGTTGCAGGGAACACTTACATTGTCGTTCGATATTTTTTTAGTTCACCGTAGCGTTTCAGTTTGCCTTCAATCACTGCAAGTAGTGTTTCTGTATTAAACGGCTTCATCAGGAAATCATCTACTCCTAATTCAAGCCCGGTTTTCAAAACTTGGTCATCCCGAACTCCGGACAAGAAAATGAAGGGAACCGTGTTGAGGTCCGGCATTTTTCGTACTTGTTCATAAATAAATAAACCGTCGAGATCTGAATTATCAAAACGGATATCACAGATGATAAGGTCGGGCACGACGCTATGCAGTTCTTGAAGAGCCTCTTCGGGTGTAGTGGCGGTCAGAACAGAAAAGCCCGCGAGTTGTAGGCTATCTTTCAAAACACCCAGCAGTAATTGTTCATCATCAATAAGAAAAAGTGTGGCGCTGATTTTTGTTCCCTGTTGAAGTTCCCACAAAATCTTTCCTTCAACATGGAGATGTTCTTCTATTGAAATTCCATATTTTTTTCGTAATCCGTCTAAGGCTCCTGCTTTCAGTGGGGAAATCAGTCCGTCGCGCCATGCTTTTCTCACAGCATCAACATAACATTCGAGTTTTACTTCCCGCTCCAATGTATGATGAACCTCTTCCGTGATGCTTAAATCAATTCTGACTCTTTTCAACACTGCTATTTCCTGAGCAGTAATAAGTCCGTCTCTCCAGGCATCAACTAATATTTTTTTATACCGGTCAATCTCTTTGGCTGTGGCAATTCGGTGATGTTGTTGAACAGGTTCGGGCTGTGGTTGAGGAGTGATTATTCTTATCTGTTCTTTTGCCGTGCGTAGCGCTTCCTCCTGAACTTTCCGTTCTTCGTCTTCACGTTTTTTCTTCTCGTCATGAAGGCGACGGGCGTCTTTTATCCTGTCACGGTACGCGAGCGCATACACGTTATTCGGCTCCATCTGAAGTGCGCGCTCAACTTCATAGTCTGCGCCATCAAAGTTTGCCTCTTTGATTAACTTATCAGCGCGTTTGAGAAACTCACCAACCATGAGTAGTTATTGCGTTAGAGGAAATAATTGGTTGAACATGTCTTGTTCTAATGTCCCTTTTGGGGCTTCGATAATTCTTCCGACTTCCATGCCTCTGTATTTCAAAATGAATGTCGGAACATGCGTCGGATTATATTCCTGTGGAATTCCGGGAGGGTACATTTTCGTTCGGTCAACTGCGTAGAGAATAATCTGTTCCGGCTTGACGTTCATCGAATCCATTATTTTGAAAAAGCGTGGGAGTTCCCTTTTGCTGTCACTGCACCACGTTCCGTAAATCACAAGAAATGAAAGACTATCCTGAATAGATTTAAGTTGGGAAAATATTTCGCCGTTTGGTTTATATGCCACGTAGTTCGAATCAAACCATGGGTATGTCTTTGTCTCGAGAACGGCACGCGGAGTCCAGCCAATTTCTATGTGTTCATTCGGTTTGATGGCAATTGGTTTTGTGGTAGCACATCCGACAATGAACAGGAGAATAAGAAAAATAATAAGAGGGAGATGAAAGGAATTATTCATAAAAGTGTGTGGTTTCGCGAAAAAAAACTTGTATATTTAAAACGAACTGACAACAACAACGCACCCAAATTAACCAGATTATGAGTAAAAAACAATTGACTAAAAATCAGCCGCAACCTCTGGATAAACGGTTCGACTTTGATGATACCAGCAAGATTGATGCTGGTGTGCTTGACACATTTCCGTATGAATACGCGGGAAATGATATTGTCATCAACATTGAGACGGACGAGTTTACGGCAGTGTGTCCATGGTCGGGTTTGCCGGATTTTGCTGTCATCACGGTTAATTATATTCCGAAAAAGGATTGTATCGAGTTGCGTTCGTTCAAGTACTATTTATTGTCGTATCGCAACGTTGGCATTTATCAGGAACATGCAGTCAATCGCATCTTGCAAGATTTGGTGAGGTGCTGTAAGCCAAAGTGGATGGAAGTGATTGCAGATTACAATGTACGGGGTGGAGTTCATACAGTAACGACGGTGGAGTGGGGGAAAAAGTAAACGATTAACAAAAAGGTGAAATATTATGACGGAAACTTTTAATCAAATTGTGAATGAAACGAAAAACCTTTCTGCCTTAGAACGGGTGCAACTTGTAGAAGAAATGTACAAAACCTTTGAATCCGAAAAAGAGGAAACAATGACACGCCGTTGGGCAGACGAGTCTGAAAGAAGAATAGACGCATTTGAACGTGGTGAGATAACGACGATTGATTATGAGGACATTACCAAGATTCTTCAATGAAGGTACGATTACCCTATGCGATGTTGTACACCGTAACGAATGGGGAAATCATCATTACCGCGGTAATGCATTCGCATAGAAATCCTAACGTGTGGAAAGGAAGAATTTGAAATGAAAAAGTTATTTGTTACTTGTTATTCGTTATTTGCTATTTGTCTTTTCACCGCTCAGCACTCATTGCTCATAGCTCAAAACTCATCGCTCAAAACGGAAGGAAAAACCAATCAAGTAAACCCGCCAATCTACATCGCGTTTCTGTGGCACATGCACCAACCAATCTATTGGCCCTACGAAACCGTCAATCAAACCGACCAAAATAATAGATACTCGTATTCGGTAACAGATATTCACAATCAAAGAATCGGTCCATACACAACGTGGCCCAAGAATGCTGTTCAGTCAGGTATCAACGCGAACTTACAACATCTTGGTGCGCAGGTAAGTTTTTCCGGTTCACTCATCGAAAATCTGAACAACCTCGAAGCAGGCGGGAACGGAAATTTTTCGAACTGGAAATCATCGTGGAATTATATCAAACAGCAGAATACTTCGTTTGGTAATCCGCGACTCGATATGGTCGGGTTCGGGTATCACCATCCGTTAATGGGATTAATTGATTATCTCGACACGCGCAAACAAATTCAAGCACATAAGCAAATCATGTCGGCAAATTTTTCGGGAAGTTATTCGAAAGGAATTTTTCCCCCCGAAAATGCTTTCGCTCCAAAGATGATTCCTGCGTTAGTTGCTGAAGGAATTGAATGGGTGCTGGTTGATAATGTTCATTTCGACAGAGCATGCAACAATTATCCGTTCAGTACGAGTGGGAATTTGTATGAGCCGAACAAAGCGGATGTGCTCAATCCGAATCCAAACGATTGGGTGCAGTTGAACGGGCTCTGGGCGCCGACGCGCAACTCTGCACAATGGGGAAGACAACCGCATTACGTCGAGTATATTGACCCGAACACAGGAACATCAACAAAAATTATTGCTGTGCCTGCCGACCGTTACATGGGAAATGAAGATGGGCGGGGCGGCTTCGGCGCGTTGAATTACGAAAACGTCATGAGTCAACTTGAAGCGTACAACACCGACCCGAATCATCCGATACTTATTGTACTTCATCATGACGGAGATAATTACGGCGGCGGAAGCGACTCGTACTACAATAGTAACTTCTCGAATTTTGTGAATTGGTTGAGTGCCAATCCAACACGATTTGTCGGAACAACCGTACAGGATTATTTGGAAATGTTTCCGCCAAGCACGAGCGATGTTATTCATATCGAAAATGGAAGTTGGAGCGGCGCGGACAACGGCGACCCCGAATTCAAAAAATGGCTTGGTGACCCTGATGGAAGCGGCTACAGTCCCGACAGAAATAGTTGGGGCGTTGTAACCGCGGCGAAGAATTTCGTAATGACAGCCG